>JANXSI010000021.1 GCA_025352765.1 Devosia sp.
CGATCCACCATGGCGACGGGGTAAACACCATCCAGTAGATGGTGCCGGCCACGGTGCCGAGCACCCATCCGCCGACCGCGCCCGAGACCGTCTTGGCGGGCGAAATGGCCGGTACCAGCTTGGGTCCGCCGATCACCCGGCCAGTGAAGAACGCCCCGCTGTCGTTGAGCGCGATGACGATGCCGAGGTACCAGCCGGCGACGATCCCGGCCGGGTCGGTCCCGCGCATTCCGAGGCTCGCAATCAGCACGGCGCCGAAGAACAGCAATCCGCCGATCCGCCAGGGGATGACGGCACGCCCACCGAACAGCGAAAACACGGCGGCGACGGCAATCACGACCGCCGTCCCGGCCGCGCCGTAGATCGGAAAGGCAATGGCTGAAATCGCCAGCAGCCCGATAAGCACCATGCCGAACGGCGCGAGCGGCTTCAGCGTCACCATCTGTTCCCACTCGCGATAGGTGATGCCGAAGACAATCGCCGCGAGCGCCGCGAAGACGAAACCGCCGAGATAAAGCCCGGTCCCAATGACGGCGACGATGACGATGGCTGAGAGAAAGCGAGGCCCGAGATCCGCCCACCGCGACTTGGGTTTTGCCGATGGGGCGGGCGAAGTCACCTGTTCTGCGCCTCGACACCGCCGAAGCGCCGGTCGCGGCCCGTGTACTCTTCGAGGACGCGGACGAAACTCGCCTCGTCGAAGTCGGGCCAGTTTTCGTCGACGAAAACCAGCTCGGAATAGGCGCTCTGCCAAAGCAGGAAATTGGAAAACCGCCGCTCGCCGCTGGTCCGGATGATGATGTCGGGATCGGGCATGCCGGCGGTATAGAGGGCGCGACCGATGGTATCTTCGGTGATGTCCTCGGCCTTCAGCCGGCCGTCGGCGACGAGCGCGGCGATCCGGCGCACAGCGTCGGTGATCTCGGCCTTGCCGCCATAGTTGAAGGCGACCTGGAGCTTCAGCCCGGTGTTCATCGCCGTGGTGGTCTCGACGTCGGCGATCAGCCGGCGCAGGGAATCGTCCAGCCCGTCGCGCACGCCGATGATCTTGACCCGCACATTGTTGCGGTGAAGCTTCTCGAGGTCGGAGGCCACGAAGCGGCGCAACAGCCCGAAAATGAAGCTGATTTCGTCCTTGGGCCGGCTCCAGTTCTCGGACGAGAAGCTGAATACCGTGAGGTAGCTGACGCCGTGGTCGATGCAGCTTTGCACCAGGCCGCGCAAGGCCTTGACGCCGGCCACGTGCCCCTCGGTCCGCGGCTTGCTGCGGGCCTGCGCCCAACGGCCATTACCGTCCATGATGACCCCGACATGCGTCGGGATCCGCAGGTCCGGCCGGGCTGCGGTACGCTGCTGCGATGCAGGTTCAGTGGGCATAAGGGGCCCTCCTCCGGGCCGGACCAACGACACGCAGCTTAAACCTGCATGATTTCCCGTTCCTTAGCGGCGAGCACCGTGTCAACATCGGAGATCGCGGCGTCGGTCGCCTTCTGCACGAGGTCGGCTTTGAGGCGCCCGTCGTCCTGGCTGATGTGGCCATCCTTCTCGAGCTTCTTGAGCAGATCCATGCCGTCGCGGCGGATATGACGGATGGCGACGCGTGCGGCCTCCGAATAGGTGTGCGCGACTTTGGTCAGCTCGCGACGCCGCTCTTCGTTGAGGTCGGGCAGCGGCACGCGGATGGTCGCGCCCTCGGTCGAGGGGTTGAGCCCCAGACCCGAGTTGCGGATCGCCTTGTCGACGGCGGGCGCCATGGTGCGGTCCCACACCGATACCAGCAGCATGCGCGATTCCGGCACCGTCACCGTCGCGATCTGATTGAGCGGCATGCGCGTGCCATACGCCTCGACCATCACCGGCTCGAGCAGGCTCGCGCTGGCACGACCGGTCCTGAGGCCCTGCAGTTCGTCGCGCAGCGAGGCGATCGACTTCTGCATGCGGTCTTTCATGTCATCGAGCGAAAAGCTCGGGATATGGGCCATTGAAAACTCCTATTTCTTCTCGAGTCCGACGAAGGTCGAGCGGGTCTTGCCGCTCAATACGCCCATCAGCCCCTCTTTGTCGTCCAATGCGTAGACC
>JANXSI010000318.1 GCA_025352765.1 Devosia sp.
AGCGCGTGCTAAGTTCGACCGGGGTAGGGCAGTCGTTCATCAACTCGCTGACCGTGGCGATCCCGGCAACGATCATTCCGATCCTGATCGCGGCCTTTGCTGCCTACGCGCTGGCCTGGATGCGGTTCCCCTTCCGCGGACTGATCGTGGCGCTGGTCGTAGGCCTGCTCGTTGTCCCGCTGCAGATGTCGCTGATCCCCTTGCTCCGGCTCTACAACATCATTGCCGGCGCGCTGGGCACGGAGAGCAAGAACTACCTCGGAGTCTGGCTCGCCCACACGGCCTTCGGCCTGCCGCTCGCCATCTATCTGCTGCGCAATTACATGGCCGGTCTGCCGCGCGAAATCATGGAGTCGGCGCGCATGGATGGCGCGTCGCATTTCAAGATCTTCACCAGCATGGTGCTGCCACTGAGCTTTCCCGCGCTGGCTTCGTTCGCCATCTTCCAGTTCCTCTGGGTCTGGAACGATCTGCTGGTCGCGCTGGTGTTCCTCGGTGCGCAGGACGACCGCATGGTGCTCACCGCGCGCCTCGTCAATCTGCTCGGCCAATACGGAAACAACTGGGAATTGCTGACGTCGGCGGCGTTCATCACCATGATCGTGCCGCTGATCGTGTTCTTCTCGCTCCAGCGCTACTTCGTGCGGGGTCTTTTGGCCGGGTCGGTCAAATGAGCGCCGCGAACACCTCCATCTGCCGACCCCTCAACGGGTAAAGAGAGCCACCGTGCCAGAACTCAAACTCACCAACGTCTCCAAGCGCTTTGGCCATGTCGAAGTGCTCAAAAACATCGATCTCGAGATCATCTCGGGCGAGTTCATGGTGTTTGTCGGGCCCTCGGGCAGTGGTAAATCGACCCTGCTGCGCTGCATCGCCGGACTCGAGGACATCACCGAAGGGACGCTGGAGATGGACGGCGAGGTCATCAACGAGCGGGCGCCGTCACGGCGCGGCGTTGCGATGGTGTTTCAGTCCTACGCGCTCTACCCGCATATGAACGTGTTCGACAACATGGCCTATGCGCTCAAGCTGCAGAATCTGCCGAAGGCAGTGATCAGGCAGAAGGTCGAAGCGGCTGCCGCGAAACTGCAACTCACTCCCTATCTGCAACGCCTCCCCAAACAGCTCTCGGGCGGCCAACGTCAGCGCGTCGCCATCGGCCGCGCCATCGTACGCGACCCGCAGATCTTCCTGTTCGACGAGCCTCTTTCGAATCTTGACGCTGGGCTGCGCGTGCAGACGCGTATCGAAATCGCGGCGCTGCACACCTCAATGCCCGATGTCACCATGATCTACGTCACGCACGATCAGGTCGAGGCGATGACGCTCGCCGATCGCATCTGCATTCTGCGCGACGGCATGGTCGAGCAAGTCGGAACGCCGCTCGAGCTTTATGAGAACCCGCAGACGCTGTTCGTCGCCGGCTTCATCGGTTCGCCGCGCATGAACCTCATCAGCGGGCCGGTCGCCGAGGCATTCGGTGCCCATACCATCGGCGTGCGGTCGGAGCATCTCGATATCGTGTCGAGTGGCGGCACCTGGGATGGCGCGGTCATTCACACCGAGAATCTGGGGTCCGACACTTATGTCTACGTCAACATCGGGGCAAGTGAGCCGCTCGTCGTGCGCGTCAACGGCGTGTCGCGCTTCAAGACCGGCGACAAGGTCTCGGTCGCGACGCAGAAGGGCAAGCTCTACACCTTCGACAAGGACGGAAAGCCGCTCGCCAGCCAGCGCGACTTCTGACCTTCCGCACTGGCCGGAGAGCCTAGCTTGGCGCCGGTCCGGTAGACTCACGAAGCACCAGGTCGACCTGCCAGACTTCATGGATTTCTTCGGCTGGCTTGCCAGCGAGGATCTGGGTGAGCAGTTCTGCGACGCGCGACCCCGCCGCCCGGATCGACGAGCGCGTCGTCGACATCGAGGGCACCATGTTGTCGGCGTTGAGATAGGGGAAGACGTCGTCGTGAGCGATCATCGATACGTCCTTGCCAAGGGTCAGGCCAGCCGCGCGAATGGCACGGAAGACGCCCAGCGCCGTCATCATTGATCCGGGTATGAAGGCCGTCGGCCGCGGCTGCCGCTCGAGCATCGACTGGGCAGTCCGGAAGCCGACTTCGTCGGTGAACAGGCCGTTGACCACGAGCGCCGGGTTGACGGCAACGCCACGGGCGGCGTGCGCCTGGCGAAAGCCTGCTTCGCGGTGCAGCGAGAAGGTCATGCCCTTGGGGCCGTTGAGCAGCGCGATATGCCGGTGCCCGAGGTCGAGCAGGTGTGCCGCTGCGCGTTCGGTCGCCCCTTCGTTGTCGATATCCAGCCAGGCGTGCGGTTCCGACCCGCCACTGCGGCCGTGCAGCAGGAAGGGCAGGCCGAGGTCGTTGAGCACGGCGACGCGCGGATCGTCGGGGTA
>JANXSI010000367.1 GCA_025352765.1 Devosia sp.
ATCAGGTCGACGCGGGTCGCCGTCCACTTGACCTCGTTGGTCTTGCGGTCGCGGCCCTCATAGACCCCGTCGGTCCCGGCGGACGGCTGCCAGAGCGTCCCCATGTCGAGCAGATTGACGAAGAAGTCGTTGGTCAGCGTCTCGGGGCGGGCAGTGAAGACGCCGTGCGCGGGCTGCCCGGCCTTGAGCACCCGCAGGCCACCGACCAGGACGGTCATTTCCGGCGCGGTCAGGCGCAGCAATTGCGCCCGGTCCACCAGTTGCTCCTCGGCGGAGGTGCGCGACTTGCCGGCTTGATAGTTCCGGAAGCCGTCGGCCTTGAGCTCGAGCGGCGCGAAGGAGTGGACGTCGGTCTGTTCCTGCGAGGCATCCATGCGGCCCGGTGTGAACGGCACGGCGACGTCGTGGCCGGCGTCCCTGGCGGCCTTTTCGATCGCGGCGCTGCCCCCGAGCACGATCAGGTCGGCCAGCGACACCGTCTTGCCGGTGGCGTTGAAGGCGACCCGGATGGCCTCGAGCACCTCGAGGATGGTGGCGAGCTGGGCCGGCTGGTTGATCGCCCAGTCCTTCTGCGGGCTGAGGCGGATGCGGGCGCCGTTGGCGCCGCCACGCTTGTCCGAGCCGCGGAACGTCGCGGCCGAGGCCCAGGCGGTGGTGACCAGCTGCGACACCGTGAGGCCCGAGGCGAGAATCTTCGCCTTGAGCTCGGCGATGTCGTCGGGCCCGATCACCGGGTGGTCGAGCTCCGGGATCGGGTCCTGCCAGATCAGCTCTTCGGCCGGCACTTCCGGCCCGAGGTAGCGGGCCTTCGGCCCGAGATCGCGGTGCGTCAGCTTGAACCAAGCGCGGGCGAAGGCGTCGGCAAACTGGTCGGGGTTCTCGAGGAAGCGCCGGGAGATCTTCTCGTAGGCCGGGTCGAACCGCAGCGCCAGATCGGTCGTCAACATGCTGGGGGCGTGGTGCTTTGTGGCGTCATGCGCATCGGGAACGGTGCCGGCCCCCATGTCGAATTTGGGCTTCCACTGATGCGCGCCCGCCGGGCTCTTGGTCAGTTCCCATTCGTAGCCGAACAGGTTCCAGAAGAAATTGTTGCTCCACTTGGTGGGCGTCGTCGTCCAGGTGACTTCGAGGCCGCTGCCGATGGCGTCGCCGCCCTTGCCGCTGGCAAAGGCGCTCTTCCACCCCAGCCCCTGCAGCTCGATATCGGCCGCTTCGGGCTCGGCGCCCACCAGCGTCGCGTCGCCGGCGCCGTGGGTCTTGCCGAAGGTGTGGCCGCCGGCGATGAGCGCCACCGTCTCTTCGTCGTCCATCGCCATGCGGGCGAAGGTCTCGCGGATATCGCGCGCCGACGCGAGCGGATCGGGATTGCCGTTGGGGCCTTCGGGGTTGACGTAGATCAGGCCCATCTGCACGGCGGCAAGCGGGTTGGCGAGGTCGCGGTCGCCCGAATAGCGCTCATCAGCCAGCCATTTGCCTTCGGGCCCCCAGTAGATGTCCTGCTCCGGCTCCCAGACGTCGGCGCGGCCGCCGGCAAAGCCGAAGGTCTTAAAGCCCATCGACTCGAGGGCGACGTTGCCGGTCAGGATCATCAGGTCGGCCCACGAGATGGCGTTGCCGTATTTCTGCTTGATCGGCCACAGCAGACGCCGTGCCTTGTCGAGGTTGACGTTGTCCGGCCAGCTGTTGAGCGGCGCGAAGCGCTGCTGCCCGGCCCCTGCCCCGCCCCGGCCGTCGCCGATGCGATAGGTGCCGGCGCTGTGCCAGGCCATGCGGATGAACAGCGGACCATAATGCCCGAAATCGGCCGGCCACCACTCCTGGCTGTCGGTCATCAGCGCCGTGAGATCGGCCTTGAGCGCCTGCAGATCGAGTCCGGCGAAGGCCTTTGCATAGTCGAACGCCTCACCCATCGGATTGGACAGCGACGACTGCTGGTGCAGCACCTGGACGTTTAGCTGGTTCGGCCACCAGTCGCGGTTGACGCGCGCGGCGGGACCATGCGGAACCGGGCACTTGCTCGCGTCGGGCGCCGCCTGCGGGGTCTCACCGGTGGTGGCAATCTTCTGGGTCTCGGTCATGACGCATCCTCTAGTTTGGTGGGGCCCGTGTAGCCCCGGGCCACGCATTAGGCAAATTGATTGATCTTTGAACTGTGATAACCTGTCTCTATGACACAATTCTCACTGAAGCAGCTTCGCTATGCAGTCGCCGTGGCGCAAAGCGGTCATTTCGGCCGTGCCGCGGATCTGTGCGCCGTCACGCAGCCCGGGTTGTCGCAACAAATCCAAGCACTTGAGGCCATTTGCGAACTCCCGATCTTCGATCGCCTCGCGCGCGGGATCAAGCTAACCCCGTTCGGCGAGGAGTTCATTGATCTGGCGCAAAACGTGCTCGACGGCGCCGACAGGCTGGAGCAATTGGCGGAGGAGCACGCCGGCAAGCCGAAGCGGCCGCTACGGTTCGGCATGATTCCCACCGTCGCGCCGTACCTGTTGCCGGACATCTTTCCGGCGCTGCAGCGCGACCTGCCACAGCTGAGCTTCGCGATCAGCGAAAGCCGCACCGAGGCCCTCTTGGCCGGCCTTGCCGACGGCTCGCTCGATCTCGCGCTGATCGCCACCGAGCCCCGGCCCGGCGGTCCGAAACTGACGCTGGCGCCACTGTTCGAGGACGCCTTCGTGCTGGCGACCGCCGCGAACGAGCCGCCGCGTGAGCCCGTGCCGCTGGGCGAGCTCAACTCCTCGCGGCTGCTGCTGCTCGACGAGGGGCACTGTTTCCGCGACCAGACGCTGGCGGCCTGCGGGCTGAGCGGCGCGACGGCGCCCAAGACCTTCGCGGCGACGTCGCTGTCGACGATTGTCG
>JANXSI010000376.1 GCA_025352765.1 Devosia sp.
GTTCAACCGCCTCGACTTCTGGACGCCGCTGCGCAACACCGCCATGCTGACGGTCTCGGGCACCGCCATCCACGTGGCGCTCTCGGTGCTTGCCGGCTACGTCCTCGCGCAGGAAGACCTGCCGGGCCGCCGCCTGATCGCCGGCATGATCCTGCTGACGCTGACCATCCCGTCGCAGATCATGCTGGTGCCGCTGTTCGTGCTGTTCCGGCAGATGCACCTGCTCAATACCTACGCGTCGCTGCTAGTATCCGAGGCGGTCTCGGCGTTTTCGATCCTCATCATGAAGACCTATTTCGACCAGGTCCCCAGGACCCTGGTCGACTCCGCCCGCATCGACGGCGCCGGTAATTTCGCGCTCATCCGCCACGTCTACCTGCCGCTGGCGTTTCCGGGCGTCCTGACTATCGCGGCGTTCCAGATCGTCTACCGCTACAACATGTTCACCGAGCCGCTGCTGTTCATCACCGACGGCGACAAGATCACGCTGCAGATTGCGCTCAAGGCCGTGGTGCTGTCGGAAAGCGTCACCTCGACCAACGACTTCATCGCCCCCAACGTGCAGATGGCTGGCATCCTGTTCGCCCTTGTCCCCCTGCTGCTGTTCTATCCGTTCATGCAGCGATATCTGGTCCGCGGCCTCCTGGCGGGCGCCGTGAAAGGATGACCATGAGCATCGATCTGACCGTCTCGCTGAGCCGCGCCGACAAGGCCCGGTCACCCTATTTCTACGTGCCGGTCGACGTGCCGGCAGGCACCACGCGCCTCGACGTCTCCATGGCCTATCCCAAGGCCGACGACTGCGTCATCGACCTCGGACTGTTCGATACCGGCTTTGCGCCCTACCCGGCGACCACCGGCTTCCGCGGTTGGTCGGGCGGGGCGCGCGACAGGTTCTTCGTTGCGACCGACGACGCGACGCCCGGCTACCTCCCCGGCGCGATGCCGGCCGGGACCTGGCGGATCGTCCTCGGCCTCTACCGGCTCCCCGCCAAGCCGGTGCTGGTGCACATCACCGTTTCCCTCGACAGTTCGGCGCGCGCCACCATCCCCCTGCCGCCCCGCTCGACCGTCAGCCGCCCCGGCGCCGGCTGGTGTCGGGGTGATCTGCAGTCCCACTGTCATCACTCCGATGCGGCAGGCGGACCGGGGCTGCTCCACGCTTCGGCCAAGGCCGCCGGCCTCGATTTCCTCGCCGTCACCGACCACAACACCATCAGCCAGCGCCGCTATTTCAACCCGGCCTCGAGCCCCGAGCTGATTTTCGTGCGCGGCATCGAGATCACCACCGAATTCGGGCACGCCAACGTCTTTGGCACAAACGAGTGGATCGACTTCCGCTTCGAGCAGCCGGGCGATCCGGCGATCATGGCCGCCCGCGTACGCGAGCTGGGCGGCGTGCTCAGCATCAACCACGACAAGCCGACGATCGAGTGGCAGTGGCCGCGGCCCGAAACCGATTGCATGGAGGTCTGGCAATCGGCCTGGCCGGCCCTCAACGCCATCTCGCTCGCCAAGTACCAGCAGTTGCTGACGACGGGCCGGCGGATCACCGCCATCGGCGGCAGCGACTACCACCAGCCCTCAACGCTGGAAGAGAACAATCCGCTGTTCCTCGGCCACCCGACCACCGTCCTGCATCTCGAAGAACTCTCAGAAGCCGCCATTCTGAGCGCCCTCCGCTCCGGCTACGGCTATGTGACGGAAAGTCCGGGAGGTCCGCATCTCGAGCTCACCGCTTCCGGCCGGCCGATGGGGAGCGTCGTGCCGCGTGCCCAGTCTGTCGAGGTCACCGTGCGCGGCGCCGCCGGCGACGAACTGCAGCTCATCAATGCCACGGGCGGGATCATGCGGCTCCCCATCCCCGACGCCGATTGGCGGCGGGAAATACCAATCGAAGCCACAGGCTTCGTACGGGCGGAAATCGTCGCCATCGACAGCCGCGAGCGCATTCTCGCGGCGTCCCTCGCCGCCCTGCCCGAACTCGACGGCCACCCCACCCTGCTCGACATCGCCAACGGCCCGCTCCGCCGCGCCATCAGCAACCCGATCTATTTCGCCGAGGCGTGATCGGAGTGGCGCGAAGCGCCCCATCGAGCGCGTATGCGGGAGGAATGGTATGCCGGGAGGGATTCGAACCCTCGACCATTCGATTAAAAGTCGAATGCTCTACCCCTGAGCTACCGGCACATATTGGGCGATTTTCGGCCCGGGCAGTTCGCGGCGGAACATAGCGGCGAACCCTGCCCTGTCAACCGAATTAGGCTGCAACCCTAAACCACGTGCCTCGTTACGCTTTTCGATACGGCGCGCGTCAACCGGACGCGGCGGCAGGGGAAACAGTGCGATTTTTCCGGTTTCTTGCACTGGCCAACGAAACGGCACACGAGTCCATATCCCGCCCGCGCCGTATCACCCCCTTCACAGCGTGACGACGACGGGCCCCCGGCGAGTGGCGACGACCGTGTGCTCGTATTGCACGCACAGCGCCGCCGGACGGGCGACCAGCGTCCAGCCGTCGTCGCCCCGGTCCTCGGCGAAGCGTCCGCCGAGCGACAGGAACGGCTCGACCGTCAGCACCAGGCCATCGGCAATGGTCCGCCGCTCAAAACGGTCGGGCCAGGTCGGAATCTCGCCGGGTTCGTCGTGAAGGCTGTCGCCGACCCCGTGGCTCGCGAGATTTTCGATCAGCGTGTAGCGGTGGCGGCGGGCAAAGGCGCCGACTGCGGTGCCGATGTCGGCAAGCTTTGCGCCCGACCGCACGGCACGAATGCCTTCCCACATCGCCCGCCTGCCATCGCGGCAGAGCGCCACGAGCTGCGGCGTGGCCTCGGGCACCAGATAGGACGCGCCGGTATCGGCAAACACCCCGTCGAGCTCGGCCGAGACGTCAATATTGACCAGATCGCCGGCCGCGATCACCCGGGTGCCCGGGATGCCGTGGGCGATCTCCTCGTTCACCGAAATGCAGGTCGCACCCGGGAACCCGTAGGTGATCCCGGGCGCCGATCGGGCGCCATGCGCATCGAGGATGGCCTTGCCGATGCCGTCGAGTTCAGCCGTGGTGATCCCCGGGCGCAGCGCCTCGGCCATGGTGTCCCGCGCCAGGGCGCAGACCCGGCCGACGGCTTTCAGCCGGTCGAGCTCATCCTCGCTGCCGATGGTCATTCGGCGCTGCCGCGCAGCTTGTGGTAGTGCGCGAGAAGTCCCTTGGTCGACGCGTCATTGCCGTCGTTGGCGGCGGTACCGAGCACCTTGGGGAGCAGCGC
>JANXSI010000045.1 GCA_025352765.1 Devosia sp.
GCTTAATGTACAAGATTTCCGAGCGGTGACATGGATTTTGGAGTCTGCAAGCATCCTGTGTCGAAAGAGTGGACAAACCACCGCGGCGAGGGAGTGCGAAGCCGATCTGTTCGGCGACGCTGTGCGAGGAAGTTTGTCCACTCTTTCGACACAGGATGCTTGCAGACTCCAAAATCCATGTCACCGCTCGGAAATCTTGTACATTAAGCGTGGAAGTTTGTGTGTAATTGTCCGCCGAAAGGGGATGGATTCGGGCCCGAAGTGCGGTTAACTGCCCCGCGTCGACGAGGGGTCGCGATGGTTGGAAACTACCGGGATCGACCTTTCGATGACGTCAGCACCCGCAACGGATGGCGACGCATGGCCTTGCGAGGCCCAAGAAATGCGGAAGGAATGACGAGGGATGGTGATGGCGCCAGGCCCCGCGAACCGAAACCGGCCCCCTCGCCTCGCGACAGGACCGGGTGGCAGGACGATCATCTGAACGGACTGTCCGCCACGACAGCGAGTCCGCCGGCCGCGCGCGCGTCATGACCGCCGGCGACAGCCGGGAACAACAAGAGGGCTGATCGCCCCAATGGGAGGATACCAGATGCCGAACTTCGGCGGAGCCGACGAGGCCCTCAACCGGGTCAACACCAGTTCGAAGCCGTCCGAGCTTCGCATCACCGACCTCAGGGTCGCCGAGATCGTTGGCGCGCCGTTCACTTCGGCGCTGATCAAGATCTACACCAACCAGGGGATCGTCGGGCTGGGTGAGGTACGCGACGGCGCCAGTGCCACCTACGCGCTGATGCTGAAGAGCAGGCTGCTGGGGGAGAACCCGTGCGACATCGACCGGCTGTTCCGCCGCATCAAGCAGTTCGGCGGCCATGGCCGGCAGGGCGGCGGGGTGTCGGCGGTCGAGCTCGCGCTGTGGGATCTCGCCGGCAAGGCCTATGGGGTACCGATCTACCAGATGCTGGGCGGCAAGTTCCGCGACAAGGTGCGGATCTATTGCGACACCGACGCCGAAAAGCCGAGCGGTCTCGAGACCGGCAAACGGCTCAAGGAACGCATGGACCGCGGCTTCACGTTTCTCAAGATGGACCTCGGCCTGATGCAGATCGCCGACATCCCGGGCGCGGTGGTGGCGCCTGCCGGAACGCTCGAAGGCTACAAGATTCATCCCAGCCGCGGCTCGATCAAGACGATGGCAGACCGGCGGGCGCGCAACGCCGTGTATGACACGCACAATGTCCGCCACCCCTTCAGCGGCCTCCACTTCACCGACAAGGGGCTGGACCTGCTCGAGCAGTATATTTCCGAGGTCCGCGACGTCATCGGCTACGATATCCCGCTGGCTATCGACCATGTCGGCCACATCTCGCTGCAGAACGGCATTCGCCTCGCGCGGCGGATCGAGAAGTATGTGCCGGCCTGGCTCGAGGACGTGATCCCGTGGCAGTACACCGAGCAGTACCGGCAACTGCAGGAAGCCACCACCGTGCCGATCTGCACCGGCGAGGACATCTATCTCAAGGAGGGGTTTGAGCCCCTGCTCCGGTCCGGCATCTCAGTCATCCATCCGGACCTCCTGACCACGGGCGGTATCCTCGAGACCAAGAAGATCGGCGACATGGCGCAGGACCACGGCGTCGCCATGGCTATCCATATGGCCGAGAGCCCGATCGCTGCCATGGCGGCGGCCCATGTGGCGGTCGCCACCGAGAACTTCATGGCGCTCGAGTATCACTCGGCCGACGTCGACTGGTGGGACGACATCGCCACCGGGCTGCCGCGGCCATTGGTGCAGGACGGCTTCATCACGGTCTCGGACAAGCCGGGCCTCGGCATCGACGACGTCGTCGACGAGGTGATCAGCCAGCATCTGCAGCCGGGCGTCACCGGCATCTGGCAGCCGACCGACCGCTGGGACGACGAGTATTCGTGGGACCGGACCTGGAGCTGATCTCTGGCCTCTCCCCAGGGGAGAGGTCGGCGACCGCCTTCGCAAGGATGATGGGGCCTTTACCGGGTGCAGCGAGTGGGAAAGGCCCCCTCACCCGTCGCTGCGCGCCGACCTCTCCCCCGAGGGAGAGGTAAAGAAGGGAGAGAAC
>JANXSI010000460.1 GCA_025352765.1 Devosia sp.
GCCAGCACCACGGTCGAGCGCAAATTCGATTCCGACAGGAAGCCCGGCGAAAACAGCGCGGTGACCAGCAGCAGCACCACCATGCCGACATAGGCCAGAAGGATCAGCCGGTTGCGCGAGAGGAAACCGTTCATTGCTCGAGTCCCCGTGCGCTCTTTTCGGCCATCGAACTTGCCAGAACCGCGATCAGGAGAATTGCGCCGGACATCACCGGCTGCCAGTAGCTCGAGACGTGCAGCACGAACACCAGATTGCCGATCAGCGTGAGGATGAATGCGCCGATCACCGTGCCCAGCAAATTGCCGCGCCCGCCGAAGAGGCTGACGCCGCCGATCACCGCGGCCGCCACCGAGGGCAGGATATAGTCCTTGCCGATGGTCGGCGAGCCCGCGCCGGTCTGCGTCGTCAGGTACAAGGCCGCCGCCGCGGCAAACAGGCCGGAGAGCCCATAGGTGATCACGTTGATCCGGGTGATCGACACACCCGACAGGAACGATGATTTCTCGTTCGACCCTGTCGCCTGGATGGTGACGCCGAGGCGTGTGGACCGAAACCAGTACCAGAAGGCGATCAGGGCAATCAGCATCCAGACCGGCGCCGCCAATCCAAACATCTGGGCGTAGGCGAAACCGACCCACCAGCCCGGCACCGCGCCGCCATCGGTGGGCAGGATCAGCATCGCCACGCCGTTGAGGATCGACCAGCTGGCCAGCGTCACCAGGAACGGCTGCAGCTTGAGGACGGAAATCAGCAGGCCATTGACCGCTCCCACTGCAAAGCCGATGGCCAGGATGATGCCCGACCATAGAACAACGGAAAGCGGGTCCGTGCCGAACTGCGTCGCGGCGATCACCGTGCCCAGGCTGATCATGCCGCCGATCGAGAGGTCGATGCCGCCCCGGATCAGGACGATCGTCTGTCCCGTCGCCGCCAGCATCAGGGTCATGGCGGCAGCGGTGTCGAGATTGATCTCGTCGAGGGTAAAGACCCCCTTCTGCAGCGAACCGTAGATCGCAACGATCACCAGCAGCATGAGCAAGGCAACGAGGAAGGGCGCGCGGTCCAGCAGCCAGCCGCGCATCGGCGACTTCGGCTGCTCGGTCCGGTCCGACCGACCCGTCGCTTCGACAGTTTCAGCGCTCATGCCGCTTCATCCAGGACTGCCGCACGCAGGATGCCTTCTTCCGTATTGCGATCGCCCTCGAGCATCGCAACGACCCGCCCGCCCCGCAGCACCATGACGCGATCGGCGACATGCACCAGCTCTGGCAAGTCGCTTGAGTAGAACAAAATTGCATAGCCTTTGGCGGCAAGATCGCGCATCAACTGGAAGATCTCGCCCTTGGTGCCCACATCGACGCCCCGCGTCGGATCGTAGAGCAGCAGCACGCGCGCCTCGGTGAGCAGCATCTTGCCGAAGATCACTTTCTGCTGGTTGCCGCCCGACAGCGTGCCCGCGAGCTGTTCGGGCGTGCCGGCCTTGATCCGCAGGAAGTCCATCATCTGCTTGACCAGCTCCGCTTCCTTCTTCTGGTTGAGGAGGCCCCGCTCGGAAAAACGCCGGATGACCGAGAGCGTCAGGTTCTCTCGAACGCTTTTGCTCAGCAGCAACCCCTGGCCTCGTCGGTCCTCGGGAACGAGGGCAATGCCGTCGCGTCCGGTGAGCGCCTGGCGCGGATTGCCGATTGCCGCCGCTTTGCCCCAGAGCGCCATCTGTCCGGTGGCCTTACTGGCGCCGAACAGCGCCTGAAAGAGTTCGCGCTGGCCATGTCCCTGCAACCCGCCGACGCCGAGCACCTCGCCCTCGAACAGCTCGAACTGCGCGTCGGTCAGCCGGGTCCCGGAGGAGAACTGCTTGACGCTGAGAGCGACCCTTTCGGTGCGCGTCGGCTGCCGCTCGGGATAGAGCCGCCCCATCTGCCGACCGATCATCTGCGTGACGATTTCATCGTCCGACACGGACGCAGCGACATGCGCGGCGACCGTCGAGCCGTTGCGAAAGATCGTCAGTCGGTCGGCGATGGCGCGGACCTCGCCCATGCGGTGCGAAATGAAGATGACGAGCCGCCCCTCGTCCGCCAGTTGCCGCGTCAGCGACAGCAGCCA
>JANXSI010000492.1 GCA_025352765.1 Devosia sp.
GATCGCGATCAGCGCCAGCATCGGCATCGCGCGGAGCGAGGATTTCGGCGGCGCCCCGTCGACCCTGACGCAGGCGGCGGACGCGGCGCTCTATCGCGCCAAGCGCAGTGGCGGCAGCGCTGCCGAGTTCGCCCAGCCGCCCGAGCCGCCGCAGCGCTTCGCCGCCTAGGGAACAAGCCGGCCCCCGGCTCATTGATCGCGCATGTATGACCTCTATTACTGGACCGGCATCCCCGGTCGCGGCGAATTCGTGCGGCTGGCGCTGGAGGCGGCGGGGGCACCGTACCGCGATATGGCGCGGATCAAGGGCGACGGGGCGATCGAGGCGCTCGCCGACCGGGTGAGCACGCCGAGCTTTGCACCGCCGGTGCTCACGGACGGCGAGTTCGTCATCGGGCAGACGGCGGCGATTTTGCTCTATCTCGGCCCGATCCTGAAGCTCAGCCCGCGGGCGGCCAAGCCGCGGCTCTGGGCGCACCAGATCCAGCTGACCATTGCCGACTTCGTGGTCGAGGCGCACGACTCGCATCACCCGGTGGGCGCGGGACTCTACTACGAGCAGCAGACGCGGGAGGCCAAGCGCCGGGCCCGGGAATTCCGCGAGGCCCGGGTGCCCAGGTTCATGGACTGGTTCGAGACGATCCTCGCGCGCAACCCGACCGGATCGACGTGGCTGGTCGGCCGCCGTCCGAGCTATGTGGACTTCTCGCTGTTCCAGATCGTCGAAGGGCTCGCCTATGCCTATCCCCGGCTATGGGCCGCGCTCGCGGACGGCTATCCGCTGATCGGAGCGCATCGGGCGCGTGTTGCGGCGTTTCCGGCGCTGCAGCCGTATTTCCGCAGCAAGCGGCGGCTCGATTTCAACGAAGGCGGCTTGTTCCGGCACTACCCGGAACTCGATGCCTGAACCGGCGGCGCGTCAGCCGCCGCCGAATAGGTTGGTGAGCAGATCGCCGATGGTTTTGGGCGACCGCTTGGCCGGCGCGGCCGGCTGCGCGGTGCCATCGGCCGCGGGCGGCACGACGGCAGGCTGCGTGCCATCGGCCGGGATCGTGCCATCGGCGGGTACGGTGCCGTCGGCAGCAAGCGAGGACAGTGGATCGGTGCCCTGGAGATCGGCTGCCGGGACCGCCGAGCTGTTGGCGTCGGGGAGGTTCGAGGGCGGCAGACCCTCATGGGCCTTGGCCATGAAATCGGACCAGATCTGGGTCGGCACGGTCCCGCCGGCGAGAGTGGTGGCGGTGTCGTCGTCATTGCCCAGCCAGACGCCGGTCACCATGCGTGAGGTGAAGCCGACGAACAGCGCGTCGCGCGCCTTCTGGCTGGTGCCGGTCTTGCCGCCGATCTGCCAGCCGCTCAGATGCGCGTGCTTGCCGGTGCCGATGTCGAGGGCGGTCGAGAGCATGTCGTTCATTTCGCCGACGACGGTGGGGGAGATCACCTGGCCGGGGCCGGCGGGGACGGCGTCGTAGAGCACCTTGCCCTGGGCCGTTTCGATGCGGGTGATGACGCTGGCGATGACGCCGTTGCCGCCATTGGCGAAGGGCGCGTAGGCCGAGGTCAGTTCGAGCAGCGAGACCTCCTGGGTGCCGAGCGCGATCGAGGGGACGGCCTGCAGCGGCGAGGAGATGCCGAGGCGCTGGGCGACTTCAACGACCTTGTCGGGGCCGACGTTCCAGGCGAGCTGGGCGGCGACGGTGTTGCGCGAATAGGCGAGCGCCTGGCGCAGGGTGATCGGGCCCATGAACTTGTTGTCGGCGTCCGACGGCGACCAGCCATTGATGTTGATCGGCGCATCCTGCGCGATGGTGTCGGGCGTATAGCCCTTTTCCATGGCGGCCATGTAGACGAAGGGCTTGAAGGTCGAGCCCGGCTGGCGACGCGAGGTGACGGCGCGGTTGTACTGGCTCTGGGTGTAATCGGCGCCACCGACCACGGCGCGGACCGCACCATCGGTATCGACGGCGACGAGCGCGCCCTGGGTGAAGTGGTATTTCGGGCCCTGCTCGGTAACCGCTTCCTTGACCAGGAATTCGGCTTCCTTCTGCAGGTCCCAGTTGATGGTGGTGTAAACGACGATGTCGTCCTTGACGTCGCCCACGTAGGACTGGACGAGCTGCTCGACCCAGTCGGCAACGTAGGATTCAGACCCCGCGACCTTGGTGCGGATCTTTTCGTTGGGATCGATGGTGGCGGCCTTGGATTCGGCGGCCGTGATGTAGCCCTGGTCGGCCATGGCCTGCAGCACTAGCTTCTGGCGCGCTTCGACCACCGCAGGGTTGCCCTTGGGATTGAGCCGCGACGGCGCCTGCATGGAGCCGGCGAGCACCGCGGCCTCGCCGAGCGACAGATTGCGCGCCGATTTGCCGAAATAGGTCTGCGACGCCGCCTCGATGCCGGTGGCGTTGTTGCCGAAGAACACCCGGTTCAAATAGAGCTCGAGGATCTCGTCCTTGCTGTAGTTGTGCTCGAGCCAGACGGCGAGCAGCGCTTCCTGCACCTTTCGGCCAAGGGTCTGGTCGGGGGTGAGGAAGAGGTTTTTCGCGAGCTGCTGGGTGAGCGTCGAGGCGCCGCGGGTGACGTGGCGGGCTTTGAGGCTCTCAAGCGCCACGGCGCCCAAGCCCATCACGTCGATGCCGAAGTGCGAGTAGAAGCGCTTGTCCTCGATGGCAATGAAGGCCGCCGGGACATATTGCGGCAGCTCCGCCAGCGACACGGCTTCGCCGCCCATCTTGCCGCGGTTCGACATCATCTGCCCATCGGCGGCGACGATGCGGATGTTGGCGGGCCGATCGGGGACCTTCCAGGTCGTCGATGCGGGCATCTGCATCCAGTAGTAGTAGACGATTCCGGCAACGCAGATCGCGGCGACGACGCCGAGCGTGGTGAGCCAGTAAAACAGCTTGCCGAACAGCCGCCACAGGCTGAAGGGCTTGCGCTGCCGCTTGCCGCGCTGCGGCTTCTGGGATTTGGGCGTCCGGCCGCCGCGTTTTGGCGCGGGCTCGTCGTCATAGTGCTCGCGGGTGAAAAAGCCGCCGAAGCCGGGCTCCACGCGTTCGCCCTTGGCCGGTTTCCGCGATTTCGTCTTGGCGGCGGGTTTCGCCTTGCCGCGACCACGGGGCGAGGCGCCGCCGATGCGATCTTCCGGCGAAACTTCGAAATCCATGAACAGAGCCCCGGCGTTCTTCTTGCGCATGACGAAAGGCCGATTCCGAGAGGGAGAAGGAGATCGGGGATCGCGACGGCAATCAAGCACGGCGACTGGCACAAGCGCCAGCGCGAACCCCGGACTTCTTGAGGGTAAATGTGGCCGGTTTATGTGGACTTAAGCGCGGGGGCGCGGGCTGTGGCGGATGGGCCACGAGGGACGCCCTTGAATGCCGGCACAGCGAGTGTCATGTTTGATGTCGCAGATGGCGACAGGAATTGCGACATGACGGTACCAGCCTCTCAAAACGCGACGCGTAAGCCAAGGCGGTCGGCGACGGTCGCACGACCTCTCGGCTCGCCGATCGGCGTGGTCGAGGCCGACGCCGTGGCGCGGCGCTTCAACATGACCAAACCGGCGCTGGCGGCAACGCTCGGACTCGGGCGGCATGCGCTTGGGCGCAAGGACCGCGCCGAGGCGGCCAAGAGCCAAGGGCGCCTGGTCGAGATGCTGGAAATCATCGCGCTGGTGCGCGAGTGGGCGGGCAGCGAGGACGCGGCGATGAGCTGGTATCGCGCGCAGCCGATCCCGGCGTTCGGCGGGCGGACCGCCGAGGCCATCGTCAAGGACGGCAACGCCGGGCTGGTGCGCGAATATATCGACCATCTGGCGCTGGGCGGCTACGCGTGAGGCTGGCGGACCGGGCCTACCGGGCCGTCGATCCGCGCTGGGCGTTCGGGCCGCTGTCGGGTGACGGCGCCGCGATCAATGGGGCCCGCTTCAACCTGCGCGGCATGCCGGCACTGTATCTGAGCCTCGACCCGATCGGCGCGGTGAACGAGGTGGCACAGGGCTTTGCCGGCCGCATTCCGCCGACGACGCTGTGCGAATATGATCTGGACTGCGCGGACATCATGGACCTCACGACCGATGCGGACCGCGCGGCGGCCGGCACCGACCTCGGCGAGATGGGCGGGGCGTGGAAACTCGGCAAGGCGGCGCCGTCGCAACTGCTGGCCGCCCGATTGCATGCGGGCGGCGCGGCGGGGATTGTCGTGCCGTCGTTCGCCATCGGCGCTGAGCCGCATCACCGCAATGTGGTGCTGTGGACCTGGGGCCCCGACCTGCCCCACCGGGTCAACGTGTTCGACCCGACGGGCAGGCTGCCGAAGAATCAGCTGAGCTGGGACTAAACGTCGAGGTTGGCGACGTTCAGTGCGTTGGCCTGGATGAAGTCGCGGCGGGGTTCGACGAGGTCGCCCATGAGCTCGGAGAACAGCCGGTCGTGGTCGTCGCTGTCCTTGATCTCGACCTTGAGCAGAGTGCGGATGTTGGGGTCGAGCGTGGTTTCCCACAGCTGCTCGGGGTTCATTTCGCCGAGGCCCTTGTAGCGCTGGAGGCTAAAGCCCTTGCGGCCGGCAGTGGTGATGACGTTGAACAGCGAGGACGGCCCATAGATCTCGACGGTCGCATCCTTGCGGGTGAGGCTGGCGACGCCCGAGAAGATATCGCCGGCCTTGTCGATCATCTGGCGCATCTTTCGCGCATCGGCGCTGGCGAGGAGATTGGCGTCGAATTCGTGCCGCTCGGTGACGCCGCGTATGGTGCGCATGAACACCAGCCCGCCCTGCCCGTCGGGCTCGCCGGTCCAGCCGCGCTCGACTTCGTCGGAGATGCGATCGAGTCGGGTGGCGATGCGCTGGCCGATCTCGACGGCCCGCGCCGGATCGGCGACGACATCGGGATCGAGCGCGCCGACGATCGCCGCCTGCTCGAGGATGGGGCGATTGTAGCGGGTGTTGAAGGTGCCGATCTGGTGGACGATGTCACGGGCCTGCCGGACGATGCTGAGCAGGTCGGCGCCGACATGGACGCTGCCGCTCGCGGCCTTCAGCGAGGCGTCGTC
>JANXSI010000513.1 GCA_025352765.1 Devosia sp.
CCCTACCCGCACGTCGACAGCGTCATCCCGCTGATGGCCGAGGGCAAGATCCTCCCTTATCTCGATATTCCGTTCCAGCACGCCTCGCCGGAGGTGCTGAAGCGCATGCGCCGCCCGGCCAACCAGGTAAAGACGCTCGAGCGCATCAAGTCGTGGCGCGAGATCTGCCCGGACCTGACGATCCGTTCGAACTTCATCGTCGGCTTCCCCGGTGAGACCGAGGAGGACTTCGAGTTCCTGCTCGACTGGATCGAAGAGGCCGAGATCGATCGCGCCGGCTGCTTCAAGTATGAGCCGGTCACCGGCGCACCGGCGAACGAGCTCGACGGCATCGTGCCCGACGAGGTCATGGACGAGCGCTTCGCGCGGCTGATGGAAGTGGCGCAGGACGTCTCGACCGGCCAGCTGGCCAAGAAGGTCGGCCGGACCATCGAAGTCTTGGTCGACGACGTGCAGCCCGAGCTGGGCCGCGCCATTGCCCGCAGCAAGTGGGACGCGCCCGACATCGACGGCCAGGTGATCGTCGACAACGCCCAGGGCATCAAGCCGGGCGACAAGATCGACGTTCTGGTGACCGGGTCGGACGAATACGATCTGTTCGCCGAGCAGGTCGGCGCAAAGGCACGGCAACCCGTCCTCGCCTGAGATCCTCACAAAACCATGCTGCCATGGACTGGCAGCATGGGCGCCTACGGTGCGCTCCTGATCAACCAGGAGCCCTGCCCGTGAAACTCGCCTCGATCCGCCTCGTCACTCATGACATCGATCGCCTGCTCGCGTTCTACGTCGAGCTCACCGGCACGGCGGCCGTTCGGCTTGCCCCGGCCTTTGCCGAAATCCTGGCCGAGGGCGCTGTGCTGGCGATTTCGAGCGAGCAACTGGTCAAGCAGTTCAACGCCGGCGCCGCCGTGGCCGGGGCCAATCGGTCGGCGATCATCGAGTTCCAGGTCGACGATGTCGATGTTGTACTGGCGCGACTGGTGAGTGCGAAGGCCGATGTGGCGATGCCACCGAGCGACATGCCATGGGGCAACCGCTCGATGCTGCTGCGCGACCCGGACGGCAACGTCGTCAACGTGTTTGCGCGACCCAAGGCGGCGTGAGGAACGCCCCGGGGCCAAGATTATTCGATCTTGAACTTCAACCCGAGGCGAATGACGCTTTCGGCGGTGTCGTGGATCGACTCGCGGGCGCTAATATAGGGATGCCCCATCAGCGCTTCGCCCTTGCGGCCGTCGAAGATCTTCACATTGCCGATGTCGTTGATGATCTGGCGCGCGGGGCCGCCAAAGGCGGCAACGATCCGGATGATCCAGTCGGGCACGGTCCGCTGGACGATCTGCTTTTCGGGGTAGAGCTCCTGAAGGACCTTCGCCACCTGCGGGAACGGCATGTACTCGGCGGTCGCGAGATAGCGCAGGCCGATCGCCTCGGGATGCTCGAGGGCGGCGACGTGCATGTCGGCGACGTCGCGGACGTCGATGATCGAAAAGCCGTTGCTCGGGAGCGCCGGCGTCGAATTGTCGAGGAGGCCTGAGACCAAGCCCACCGAGATCGAGGCGTCATCGTCGAGCGCCGGGCCGATGATGGCGCCCGGATGGATGGTCGTCAGCTCCATGCCGTTGGCCTTGGCGTATTCCCAGGCTGCGCGCTCGGCCTTGGTCTTGCCGATGCAATAGGCCCAGTTCCACCGCATCGCCTCGAGGTTGGTGAAATAGGTCTCGTCGTAGGTGCGGGTGCCGCTGGTCTGGCCGTGGCCGTAGCCGACGGTGGCAATCGAGGAGGTGAGCACGACGCGCCTGATGCCGCGCTCGTGGGCGAACTTCAGGACCCGGGCCGTGCCCTCGATGGCGGGTCGGATGACGAGGCTCTGGTCCCTGGGCTCATCGCCGCGGATGGCAGTGGCGACGTGCAGGACGGCACTGACGCCCGTCATCGCCTCGGTCCAGCCGGCATCGCTCAGGATATCGGCCTTGACCAGCTCCAGCCGGCTCGCGGCGTCGGCGCCAACCAGCTTGCCGACGGTGTTGCGCACCTGCGCTGCCTTGGCGTCGCTGCGGATGGTACCGCGGACGCAGTAGCCCTTTTCGAGGAGTTTGACGACGCACCACTTGCCGACGAAGCCCGAGGCGCCGGTAACGAGGATCAGATCGGCCATTTAAGCCCCCCAGAACGAGAAAGGGCGGCCCGTTGACCGGACCGCCCTGAATGATTGTCGATCGGCCAGGGCTTACGCCGCGGTGTCGATGTCGTCGCGGGTCGTTTCAAGCACCGGGCCAGAATCGAGGCCCTTGGCATTGACGTCACGATCGACCAGTTCGATCACGGCGATCGCGGCGTTGTCGCCGTAGCGGAAGCCGGCCTTGAGAATGCGGATGTAGCCACCGTTGCGGTCCTTGTAACGGGGCCCGATGACGCCGAACAGCTTGCGGACCTGATCCTCATCACGGACCTGGGCAATCGCCTGACGGCGGGCATGCAGGTCGCCGCGCTTGCCCAGGGTGATCAGCTTCTCGACGATGGGCCGGAGCTCCTTCGCCTTGGGCAGCGTGGTGATGATCTGCTCGTGCTTGATCAGCGCGGCAGACATGTTGGCGAACATCGCCTTGCGGTGGCTCGCGGTCCGGTTCAGCTTCCGGTTGGTATTCCCGTGGCGCATTTCTTACTCCCTAACGGCGACGTCTCACGACGGGCGTGCGGCCCAATTGGCCGGCTTAATAGTGGTCTTCGTAGCGTTTGGCCAGATCGTCGATGTTCTCTGGTGGCCAGTTTGGCACGTCCATGCCCAGATGGAGGCCCATCTGCGCGAGAACTTCCTTGATCTCGTTGAGCGATTTGCGCCCGAAGTTCGGAGTGCGGAGCATTTCCGCCTCGGTCTTCTGGATCAGGTCGCCGATGTAGACGATGTTGTCGTTCTTCAGGCAGTTCGCCGAACGGACGCTGAGCTCGAGCTCGTCGACCTTCTTGAGCAGCGCCGGGTTGAAGGCGAGTTCCGGGACGGAATCCTGGGCCTTTTCCTTCGTCGGCTCTTCGAAGTTGACGAACACGGACAGCTGGTCCTGGAGGATGCGCGCAGCGTAGGCCACGGCGTCTTCCGGGGAGATGCCGCCATTGGTCTCGATGGTCAGCGTCAGCTTATCCTTGTCGAGGCTCTCGCCGGCGCGGGTCGCGTCCACCTTGTAGGAGACGCGGCGAACCGGGGAAAACAGCGAGTCGACCGGGATGTAGCCGATCGGCGCGTCTTCGGGACGGTTTTTGTCGGCGGCGACGTAGCCCTTGCCGTTGTTGACCGTGAACTCAATGTTGATCTCGGCGCCGTCGTCGAGGTGGCAGATCACCAGCTCGGGGTTCAGCACTTCGATGTCGCCGGTGACCTTGATGTCGCCGGCCGTCACGGCGCCCGGGCCCTGCTTGTTCAGCATCAGGCGCTTCGGACCTTCGCCACCCATCTTGAGGGCGATTTCCTTGACGTTGAGGACGAGGTCGGTGATGTCTTCACGCACGCCGGGGAGCGAGGAGAACTCGTGCAGAATGCCGTCGATCTGGATGGCAGTGACAGCGGCGCCCTGCAGCGAAGAAAGCAGCACGCGGCGCAGCGCATTGCCCAGGGTCAGTCCGTAGCCGCGCTCAAGCGGCTCGGCAACGACCGAGGCCACGCGCGCGTTATCGCTGCCCGAAACAAATTCCAGCTTGGTCGGCTTAATAAGCTCTTGCCAGTTCCTCTGGATGGTCACGGTAACGTCCTTTCAATTGTGCGGCGCTCGCCCGCCGCTCAGCCGCAAGTCAAAATAGGGCAGCCGACCGCGGGCGAACGCGGTCAGCCTGCCAAACCCGATTAGACGCGGCGGCGCTTACGCGGCCGGCAGCCATTGTGGGGGATCGTCGTCACGTCGCGGATGGAGGTGACGTTGAAGCCTGCTGCCTGCAGGGCGCGGAGCGCCGATTCGCGGCCCGAGCCCGGACCGCGGACTTCGACCTCAAGGGTCTTCATGCCGTGTTCCTGGGCCTTCTTGGCCGCATCTTCCGCCGCAACCTGTGCGGCGTACGGGGTCGACTTGCGCGACCCCTTAAAGCCCATCACGCCCGACGAGGACCAGGAGATCGTGTTCCCCTGAACGTCGGTGATGGTCACCATGGTATTGTTGAAGCTGGCATTCACATGGGCGACGCCCGACGTGATATTCTTACGTTCTTTGCGCTTGACGCGCACTGTCTCTGGCTTAGCCAATTTTCATCCTTCGTTTCGATATCCACGCTGCCGTAATTCCAGCAGCTACATCAGAGGCGAGCAGCGCACCAAACGAGCGAACAGGATCCCTGCCCGCCCGCGGCTTTGCTGTTCACCAGCGATTACTTCTTCTTGCCGGCGATCGGCTTGGCCGGTCCCTTGCGGGTGCGCGCATTGGTGTGCGTGCGCTGGCCACGGACCGGCAGACCACGGCGGTGGCGCAGGCCACGATAGTTGCCGAGGTCCATGAGCCGCTTGATGTTCATCGCGACATTGCGTCGGAGGTCACCCTCGACGACATAGTCCCGATCGATCGTTTCACGGATCTGGATCACTTCGGCGTCGGTCAACTCGTTGACGCGGCGCTCGGCCGGGATCCCAACCTTCTTGCAGATGTCTTCCGCGAACTTGTCACCAATGCCGTGGATGTATTGCAGGGCAATAACCACACGCTTGTTCGTCGGGATATTGACGCCAGCGATACGAGCCACGTCCGCTCTCCTTCATTCCGGCGACCATCAGGTAGGCGCCGTATTTGTAACAACAAGGGACCGGTTTCGACCCCCACCCGTTCGAGGAACCGAATCCAGCCCAATAGATCTTTGAGACTGGCGCGGTTCTATTGGCCGAATCTGCCAGAGTCAACTGGCAGCCGGCCTCAATTCCTATGTGTCAAGCGCATGGCGGATCGCCGCCGTCACCTGTTCGACCGGGGCCATTCCGTCCACGGTCTTGAGCAGTCCCTTGTCGCGATAGTACGAAACAAGGGGTTCGGTCAGTTCGCGATAGACGTCGAGGCGCTTGCGCACGACGTCGGCATTGTCATCGGCACGAATGCCGCCGGTCTCCTTGGCGCGATTGGCGACACGCGACACCAGGGTGTCGGCGTTGGCCGTGATCTCGATCACGGCGTTGAGCTTGAGGCCCTTTTGCTCGAGCATGGCGCCCAGGGCGTCGGCCTGCGGCGTGGTGCGCGGGAAACCGTCGAGGATGAACCCCTTGGCGCAATCGGCCTGGTCGATCCGCTCCGACACGATGCCGTTGACGATATCGTCCGAGACCAGATCGCCGCGGTCCATGACCTGCTTGGCGGCGAGGCCCATCGGGGTCTTGGCGGCAATCGCCGAGCGGAGGATGTCCCCGGTCGACAGTTGCGGGATGCCGAGTTGCTCGACGAGGATCTTGGCCTGCGTGCCTTTGCCGACGCCCGGCGGTCCGAGAAGGATCAGCCTCACCGTTTACGACCCCCGAGCCGCGAGCGCTTCACCAAGCCCTCATATTGCTGGGCAATGAGGTGGCTCTGGATCTGGCTGATGGTGTCGAGGGTGACCGTCACCATGATCAGCAGCGAGGTACCGCCGATGAACTGGCTGACGTTGAGCTGGCTATGGATCAGCTCCGGCACGAGCGCGACGAGGGTCAGGTAGAGGGCGCCGACGACAGTGATGCGGGTCAGCACGTAGTCGATGTGCTGGGCGGTGCGCTCGCCGGGACGGATGCCCGGAATGAACCCGCCGGAGCGCTTCAAATTGTCGGCTGTGTCGGTCGGGTTGAAGACGATCGAGGTGTAGAAGAACGAGAAGAAGATGATCAGCACGGCGAATAGGATCAGGTAGAGCGGCTGACCACGGCCGAGGAGCGCGGCGGTGACGCTGATCCACTGCGGTGCGTCGCCCCGTGCCGCGAACGACGCGATGGTCGCGGGCAAGAGCAGCAGCGACGAGCCGAAGATCACCGGGATAACGCCCGAGGTGTTGAGCTTGAGCGGCAGGTGCGAAGTGTCGCCCTGGAACATCTTGTTGCCGACCTGGCGCTTTGGGTACTGGATCAGCAACCGGCGCTGGGCCCGCTCGAAGAAGACGATGATGGCAATCACTGCGATGGCGATGAAGGCAAGGCCGAACAGCCAGGCCGGCGAGAGCGCGCCGGTACGGCTCAGCTCGAGTGTCTGAACGATGGTAGTGGGCAGATTGGCGACGATACCGGCAAAGATGATCAGCGACACGCCGTTGCCGACGCCGCGCGAGGTGATCTGGTCGCCCAGCCACACCAGGAACATCGTGCCACCGACGAGGGTGACGACGGTCGAGATGCGGAAGAACCACCCCGGGTTCAGCACCACGCCGGTGCTGCCTTCGAGCCCGATGGCGATGCCGTAGGCCTGGATGATGCAGAACACGACCGCGAGGTAGCGGGTGTACTGGTTCATCTTGCGGCGGCCGGCCTCACCTTCCTTCTTCATCGCCTCGAGACGGGGCGATGCGGTGGTGATGACCTGCACGACGATCGAGGCCGTGATGTAGGGAATGAGGTTGAGCGCAAAGATCGCCATGCGGTGCACGGCACCACCGGCGAACATGTCGAACATGCCGAAGATGCCTTGGGCAGCGCCCTGCTCGAAGGTCTTGCGGAACGCGTCCGGGTCGATGCCCGGAACGGGGATGTAGGTGCCGAGGCGATAGACGAGCAGCGCGCCCAGGGTGAACAGGATGCGCTGCTGCAGGACCTTCGCCTTGGAGAAGGTCGCGAAGTTCAGATTTCTAGCAAGTTGCTCGGCTGCGGACGCCATAGTCGCTCCCTTAGAACCTTGCGCGATCCGCCGGGGCGGATCGCTGGCTCTAGTCTAGTTGGGCCAGGCGCGTTTAGGCGTCAGCCTTGGGTTCTTCAGCCTTGGGCATATCGACCTTGCCGCCCGCAGCTTCAATAGCCGCGATTGCGCCCTTGGTCGCATAGGCAACGCGGAACGTCACTTTCTTGGCGGTGAAGCCGTAGCTGCCGATGAGACGGATGCCGTCACGTTCCTTGCGCACGGCGCCGGCCTTGATCAGGGCCGCAGCGTCGACGACGCCGGTGATGTCGAGCTTGCCGCTGTCGATGTAGGACTGGATGCGGTCGAGGCGGATCTGCACCCACTTCTTGGCGTTCGGCACGTTGAAGCCGCGCTTCGGCATACGCATGTGAAGCGGCATCTGGCCACCCTCGAAGCCGTTGATCGCGACGCCCGAGCGCGCGGTCTGGCCCTTGCCGCCACGGCCGCCGGTCTTACCCTTGCCCGAACCGATACCACGACCGATGCGCATGCGGGGCTTGTTGGCACCCGGATTGTCGCGCAATTCGTTCAAACGTACCATTTGTTTCGTCCTAACTTACTTGTCGCCGATGACGCGGACGAGATGGCGGATCTTGTAGATCATGCCACGCACTTCCGGCGTATCGGTGAGAGTGCGCTGCTTGCGCATCTTGTTGAGCCCGAGCCCGATCAGCGTCGCCCGCTGATCCGCCTGGCGGCGAATGGGGCTTGCGATCTGCTCGACGGTTACGGTCTTGTCAGCCATCAAATCTCTCCCAATCAGGCTTCGACGGAGACTTCGCCGCGGCGAGCCTGGAGTTCGGACACTTTGAGACCGCGACGCGAGGCAACCGAACGTGGGCTGTCGCACTTCTGCAGCGCGTCGAAGGTGGCGCGAACCATGTTGTAGGGGTTCGAGGTGCCCTGCGACTTGGCGACGATGTCGTTGATGCCAAGGGTCTCGAACACGGCACGCATCGGACCGCCGGCAATGATGCCGGTGCCCGGAACGGCGGCGCGGAGGATGACCTTGCCGGCGCCGTGGCGACCGATCACGTCATGGTGGAGCGTACGGGCATCGCGCAGCGGCACGCGGATGAGCTGGCGCTTGGCCTGCTCGGTGGCCTTGCGGATCGCCTCGGGAACTTCACGCGCCTTGCCGTGACCAAAGCCAACGCGGCCCTTCTGGTCACCAACGACGACGAGTGCCGCGAAACCGAAGCGCTTGCCGCCCTTGACCACCTTGGCCACACGATTGATGTGGACCAGGCGATCCACAAACTCGCTGTCGCGCTCTTGAACGTCTCTCATTGTCTTTTCCTTTGCGCGATCAGAACTGCAGGCCGGCTTCGCGAGCCGCGTCCGCCAGCGCCTTGACGCGCCCATGATAGAGGTAGCTGCCGCGGTCGAAGATGACTTCCGACACGTTGGCGGCCTTGCCGCGCTCGGCGATCAGCGTGCCGATGGCCGCTGCCGCTTCCGACGTCGCGCCGCTCTTGACCTTGGCCTTGATATCCTTGTCCAGGGTCGAGGCGGCGGCGAGCGTACGGCCCGACACGTCGTCGATGATCTGGGCATAGATGTTCTTGCCGGAGCGATGGACGCTCAGACGGGGCCGGCCGAAGGCACGGGCTTTGAGGGCTTTGCGAACGCGCGCCTTGCGCCGTTCCGATCCCTTGAGGCTGATGGGCATCTGATGGCGCTCCCTTACTTCTTCTTGCCTTCTTTGCGGGCGATGTACTCGCCCACATACCGCACGCCCTTGCCCTTGTAGGGCTCCGGCTTGCGATAGGCCCGGATATTGGCCGCGGCCTGGCCGACCTGCTGCTTGTCGGCGCCAGAGACGACGACTTCAGTCTGCGCCGGCACGGTGATGGTGATGCCCTTGGGGGCAATGTAGACGACTTCGTGGCTGAACCCGAGGCTGAGCTTCAGATCCTTGCCCTGCATGGCAGCACGGAAACCGACGCCCTGGATCTGCAGCTTCTTTTCGAAGCCATCCTTGACGCCCTTGACCATGTTGGCGATCAGCGCGCGCGTCGTGCCCCAGGCCGCGCGAGCGTCCTGCGAGTCATTGATGGGCTCGATGACGATGCCAGCGTCGGTCTGCTTGGCATTGACGACCTCCATCAGGGTGAGCGACTGCTCGCCCTTGGGGCCCTTCGCGGTCACGACGCGATCGTTGATCGAGACGGTCACGCCGCTCACTGCCGGGATCGGCTTTTTGCCAGTACGGGACATTCTAAACTTTCCTTCGGAGTCATCATCTGGACCGAAGTCATCTAAGCGAACTTAGAAGACTCGGCAGATTACCTCGCCACCCAGGTTCTGGGATTTCGCTTCATGATCGGCCATCACGCCCTTGGGGGTCGACAGGATCGACACACCGAGGCCATTGGCGACCGAGGGGATATTCTTGACCGAGGCGTAGACGCGGCGACCGGGGCGCGAGACGCGCTCGATGGTCCGGATCACCGGAATGTTCTCGGAGTACTTCAGCTCAATGTTGAACTCGTGCAGGCCAACGTCGCTGGTCTGCTCGGAGTAACCACGGATGAAGCCTTCCGACTTCAGCACGTCCAGCACGCGACCACGCAGGGTCGACGCCGGGGTCACAACATTGTCGCGACGGCGCATCTGCGCGTTGCGAATACGGGTCAGCATGTCGCCGATCGGATCAGTAAGGCTCATGATTGTCTCTCCTTACCAGCTCGACTTGACCATGCCGGGCACCTGCCCGAAATTGCCAAGTTCGCGCAATGCGATACGGCTCATCTTCAGCTTGCGGTAGTAGCCACGGGGACGACCCGAAACTTCGCACCGGTTGCGCACGCGGCCGGGAGAAGAATTCCGCGGCAGAGCAGCAAGCTTGAGCTGGGCGCCGAAACGCTCTTCCGGGCTGACCGACTGATCCTTGCTCAGGGCCTTCAGCTTGGCGCGCTTGCCCGCATACTGCTTGCTCAGCTTCTTGCGGAGGTTGTTCTTCTCGATTGAGCTGGTCTTTGCCATGTCTCGTCCTCTGCCCTTCTTACTGCCGGAAGGGGAAATTGAAGGCCTTGAGCAGAGCCCGTGCCTCGTCGTCATTGGTCGCCGTCGTGCACACCACGATGTCCATACCCCAGACCTGATCGATCTGGTCGTAGGCGATTTCCGGGAAAATGATGTGCTCTTTGATGCCCAGGGCATAGTTGCCATGGCCGTCGAAAGAATTCGGGTTCAACCCGCGGAAGTCGCGAACGCGCGGCAGGGCGATGTTCACCAGACGGTCAAGAAACTCGTACATACGCTGCTTGCGAAGGGTGACCTTCACGCCCAGCGGCATGTTCTCGCGCACCTTGAAGCCGGCGATCGACTTGCGGGCGAAGGTGATGACGGGCTTCTGGCCGGCGATCAGCTCGAGATCGCCTGCAGCAGCCTTCACCTTCTTGGTGTCGTTGACCGCCTCGCCGACACCCATGTTCAGCACGATCTTGTCGAGCTTGGGCAACTGCATGACGTTCTTGTAGCCAAACTGCTTGAGCAGGTCGGCCTTGATCGAGTCCTCATACTGCGTGCGAAGACGCGGGACGTAAGCGGTCTCAGCCATCGATCACATCTCCGGTCGACTTGGCGACGCGCACTTTCTTGCCGTCGTCCTGGATCTTGAACCCAACGCGGGTCGGCTTGCCGGAGGCGTCCGTCAGAGCGAGGTTGCTCAGATGGATCGGCGCTTCCTTGGTGTAGATGCCGGCATCCTGCGCGGCGCTCTGCTTGGTGTGGCGGCGAACCAGGTTCAGCCCCTGCACCAGAGCGCGCGTCTCGGTCGGGATCACCGACAGCACGCTGCCGGTCTTGCCCTTGTCCTTGCCTGCGAGAACGACGACCTTGTCGCCCTTCCGGATCTTTGCGGCCATCACAATACCTCCGGCGCGAGCGAAATGATCTTCATGTGGTTCTTGGCGCGCAGTTCACGCGGCACCGGCCCGAAGATACGGGTCCCGATCGGCTCGGACTGATTGTTGATCAGCACGGCCGCATTCTTGTCGAAGCGGATGACCGAACCGTCGGCGCGGCGAACCGGGAACGCGGTGCGGACGACGACCGCCTTCATCACCTGGCCCTTTTTCACACGACCACGCGGGATCGCATCCTTGACCGAGACGACAATGATGTCGCCAACGGACGCGTACTTGCGGTGTGACCCGCCCAGCACCTTGATGCACATGACGCGACGCGCACCGGAATTGTCGGCGACATCGAGATTGGACTGCATCTGGATCATGGCATTAAGCCTTCTCGTTGCATCGGCCGCGCCTCACGGCGGGCAAAATTCTTAAGCGTGCTGAACCAGGGTCCAGCGTTTGTTCTTGCTGATCGGCGGGCATTCCTCGATCCACACATTGTCGCCGATCTTGGCCGAGTTGGCCTCATCATGCGCATGGTACTTCTTGGAGCGCCGCACGGTCTTTTTCATCACCGGGTGGGTGAAGGCGCGATCGACCCGCACCACCACGGTCTTGTCATTGGTGTCGGAGACCACGGTCCCCTGCAAAACGCGCTTGGGCATTCGTTATCTCCTTATTTCGCCGCGGACTTTTCGCCGAGGATCGTCTTGATCCGAGCGATTTCGCGACGCACGAGCTTAACCTGCGCAGGCTTTTCGAGCTGCTGCGTGGCGCGCTGGAAGCGCAAATTGAACTGCTCCTTCTTGAGGCCGAGGAGCTGGTCCTTCAGTTCGTCGGGCGTCTTCGCCCGCAGATCGCTGTTTGCCATTTCTCTCTTCCTCAGTCCGGAATGCGGGTGACAACCCGCGTCATGATCGGCAGCTTCATCGCGCCGAGGCGCAGAGCTTCCTTGGCGACATCCGCCGGCACGCCGTCGATCTCGAACAGGATCCGGCCGGGCTTGACCCGGGCGGCCCAGAACTCGACAGAACCCTTGCCCTTACCCATACGGACTTCGACAGGCTTCTTGGAGACCGGCAGATCGGGGAACACACGGATCCAGACACGGCCGGCGCGCTTCATTTCGCGGGTGATCGCGCGGCGGGCCGCCTCGATCTGACGCGCGGTCACGCGCTCGGGTTCCTGCGACTTCAGGCCGAACTGGCCGAACGCCAGATCAGTGCCACCCTTGGCATTGCCATGGATGCGGCCCTTGTGCGCCTTGCGGAACTTGGTTTTCTTGGGTTGCAGCATTTATCTCATGCCTTCTCAGTTCGCCGGGGCGCGATCACGGTCGCCGCGCTCACGGCCACCACGGTCGTCACGTTCACGGCGCGGAGCGCCCTGCCCGCTGTCGGCACCTTCGGTCGCACGACGCTCATGCGCCGTGGGATCATGCTCAAGGACTTCGCCCTTGAAGATCCAGACCTTGACACCAATGATGCCGTAAGTGGTCTTGGCTTCGGCAACGCCGTAGTCGATGTCGGCGCGCAGCGTATGGAGCGGCACGCGGCCTTCGCGGTACCACTCGGTGCGAGCGATATCGGCACCGCCGAGACGGCCACCCACGTTGACGCGGATACCGCCGGCGCCCATGCGGATCGCCGTCTGCACGGCGCGCTTCATGGCACGGCGGAACGCCACACGGCGCTCGAGCTGCTGGGCAATGCCCTGGGCCACGAGGGTCGCATCGGTTTCGGGCTTGCGCACTTCAACGATGTTGATGTGCACTTCGCTGTCGGTGAAGCTCTTCACCTTGGCGCGGATCTTGTCGATGTCCGCCCCCTTCTTGCCGATCACGATACCCGGACGGGCAGTGTGGATCGACACGCGGCATTTGCGGTGGGGACGCTCGATGACGATCTTGGAGACTGCGGCCTGCTTCAGGTCTTCCATCAGCATGGCGCGGATCTTCAGATCTTCCTGAAGCAAATTGCCGTACTCGCCCTTGTTGGCGAACCAGCGGGAGTCCCAGGTGCGATTGATCCCGAGGCGGAAGCCGATCGGGTTGATCTTCTGACCCATTATGCGGTCTCCTCAACTTGGCGCACGATAATCGTGAGATGCGAGAACGGCTTTTCGACACGGGCCGAGTGGCCACGGCCGCGAGCCATGAAACGCTTCATCACCAGCGAGTCGCCGACGTAGGCTTCTGCCACGACGAGAGCGTCGGGCTCGAGACCGTGATTGTTCTCGGCATTGGCGATGGCGCTCTCGAGGGTCTTCTTGACCGCTCCGGCGATACGCTTCTGCGAGAAGGTGAGCTCAGCCAGGGCCTTCTCGACCTTCTTGCCGCGGATCATCGCGGCAACGAGGTTGAGCTTCTGCCCGCTGGTGCGCAGCATACGGAGCACGGCTTTGGCTTCCGTGTCCTTGAGCGCGCGCTTGGTCTTCGGCTTGCCCATGTTACTTCCTCTTGGCCTTCTTGTCGGCCGAATGCCCGTAGTAGGTACGGGTCGGCGCGAATTCGCCGAACTTGTGGCCGATCATTTCCTCGGAAACGGCGACCGGGATGTGCTTGTGGCCGTTGTGGACACCGAACGTCAGGCCGACGAACTGCGGCAGGATGGTCGAGCGACGCGACCACATCTTGATCACTTCGCTGCGGCCGCTCGAGCGCGACTTATCAGCCTTCTTCAGCAGGTAGCCGTCGACGAACGGACCTTTCCAGATCGAACGAGTCATGGCTTACCGGCCCTTCTTCAGATGGCGGCTGCGAACGATGAACTTGTCCGTCGCCTTATTGCTTCTCGTCTTCTTGCCCTTGGTGGGCTTGCCCCACGGGGTGACCGGGTGACGGCCGCCCGAGGTACGGCCTTCGCCGCCGCCGTGGGGGTGATCGACCGGGTTCATGGTCACGCCGCGGTTGACCGGGCGCTTGCCGAGCCAGCGGGTACGGCCGGCCTTGCCGAGCGAGGTGTTGGAGTGGTCCTGGTTGGAGACCGCGCCGACCGTCGCGAGGCAGGTGCCGTGGACGCGGCGCTGCTCACCCGAGTTGAGACGCAGGATGGCCCAGCCGCTGTCGCGACCGACATACTGCGCGTACGTACCGGCGGAGCGAGCGATCTGCCCACCCTTGCGCGGCTTCATCTCGACGTTGTGGACGATCGTGCCGACCGGCATGCGCTCGAGCGGCATGGCATTGCCCGGCTTCACGTCGACGGTATTCATCGAGGAGATGACCTTGTCGCCAGCAGACAGACGCTGCGGGGCAACGATATAGGCCAGCTCATCGTCTTCGTACTTGATCAGCGCGATCCAGGCGGTGCGGTTGGGATCGTATTCCAGCCGCTCGACGGTGCCGACCATGTCGAACTTGACGCGCTTGAAGTCGACCATGCGGTACGACCGCTTGTGGCCGCCACCGATGTGGAATGCAGTGGTCCGGCCGCGATTGTTGCGCCCGCCCTTCTTGTTCAGACCGACGGTGAGCGTCTTGACCGGCTTGCCCTTCCACAGCTCCGACCGATCGGTCGTAATGAGCTGGCGGCGGCCAGGAGAGGTCGGATTGTAAGTTATAAGACCCATGGTTCTCTCTCCCCTCAGACGCCGGACGAAATGTCGATCGACTGGCCGTCGACAAGGGTTACGATTGCCTTCTTGACGTTGTTCCGGACGCCTTTGACGTTGCGGAACCGCTTCACCTTGCCCTTACGGATCAGGGTGTTAACCGCCTTGACCTTGACCTGGAACAGCCCTTCGACGGCTTCCTTGATCTGCAGCTTGGTGGCATCGATGGCGACGTCGAACACGACCTGGCCGTGCTCGGAGGCGAGCGTCGACTTTTCGGTCACAACCGGCGAGCGGATGATGTCGTAGTTGGAAAACTTGGTCATGCGAAGCGTGCCTCCAGCGCTTCGACGGCGGCCTTGGTCAGAACCAGCCGGTCGCGACGCAGAATGTCGACGACGTTGATGCCTTCGATCGGCAGCACGTCGATGTGCGGAATGTTACGGGCCGCCAGAGCGAAGTTCTTGTCGAGGTCGGTGCCGTCGATGATCAGCGCGTTCGACCAGGCGAGCTTGCCGAACTGCAGCAGCAGAGCCGCAGTCTTGGGCGCCTTGGTCAGCAGCGTATCGACCACCGTCAGCTCGCCGGCCTGGGCTTTCGCCGAGAGGGCATGCTTGAGGGCCAGAGCGCGGACCTTCTTGGGCAGATCGATCGCGTGGCTGCGCGGAGTCGGACCGAATGCACGGCCACCGCCGCGGAACTGCGGAGCCTTGCGATCGCCGTGGCGAGCGCCGCCCGAACCCTTCTGCTTGACGAACTTCTTGCCGGTCCGCGTGCCTTCCGAACGATGCTTGACATCGTGCGTACCGGCCATCGCCTTCAGCTGCTGATAACGAACCATGCGGTGCAGGATGTCGGCGCGGGGCTCAAGACCGAAGATATCGTCCTTGAGGCTGAGCGAACCGGCATCGGCGCCGTCGAGAGAAGTGACCTGGATGTCCATTATTTGCTCTCCTCGGCAGTAGCCGCGGGCGCCGCATGCACGGCGGGCTTGAACGAACCGGGCAAAATCGCACCCTTGGGCGCAGGCTTCTTGACCGCGTCCTTGATCTGGATCCAGCCGCCCTTGGCACCCGGAACCGCGCCTTCGACCATGATCAGGCCGCGGGCGACGTCGGTCTTGACGACCGTCAGGTTCTGCGTGGTGACACGACGGTCGCCCATGTGGCCGGCCATCTTCTTGCCCTTGAACACCTTACCGGGGTCCTGGCGCTGACCGGTCGAACCGTGCGAGCGGTGCGACACGGACACACCGTGCGAGGCGCGAAGGCCGCCGAAGTTGTGGCGCTTCATGGCGCCGGCGAAACCCTTACCGATCGAGGTGCCGGTGACATCCACCAGCTGGCCTTCGGCAAAGTGGTCCGCCTGCATGGTGGCACCAACTTCGATGAGGTTCGCAGGATCGACACGAAACTCTGTTAGCTGACGCTTGGGCTCGACCTTGGCCACCGCGAACTGGCCGCGATCGGCCTTCGTGATGTTCTTGGTCTTGACCGTACCGGCGCCCAACTGGATCGCGGTGTAGCCGTCTCGTTCGGCGGTGCGCTGACCTACCACCTGGCAGTTCTGCAGCCCGAGCACAGTCACGGGGACGTGCGTGCCGTCCGCCTTGAATATGCGGGTCATGCCCAGCTTCTGTGCGATCAAACCAGAACGCATTGGTTGTTACCTTTTCTTTTTGGCGACTGACCGGGTCGTGGTTGCCAGAGGACCCGTTGGATGGTCAGCGCGAAATTTCTCTAGAGCTTGATTTCGACGTCGACGCCGGCGGCGAGATCGAGCTTCATCAGGGCATCCACCGTCTGCGGCGTCGGATCGACGATGTCGAGCAGGCGCTTATGGGTGCGGATTTCGAACTGCTCGCGCGACTTCTTGTCGATGTGCGGCGAGCGGTTGACCGTGAATTTCTCAATCTGCGTCGGCAGCGGGATCGGTCCGCGGACCTGCGCGCCAGTGCGCTTGGCAGTGTTGACGATCTCGCGCGTCGAAGAATCGAGCACGCGGTGGTCAAACGCCTTGAGCCGGATGCGAATGTTTTGACCGTTCATCTTGCTTTCCCAACCAAACTGAAACGCGGCGCACGCTCAACGCGCGCCGCGCAAATAGGCTTTTACTTCAGGATCTTGGCGACGACGCCCGAACCAACGGTACGGCCACCTTCACGGATAGCGAAGCGGAGCTTCTCTTCCATGGCGATCGGCACGATGAGGGCGACGGAGATATTCACGTTGTCGCCCGGCATCACCATCTCGGTGCCTTCCGGCAGGGTCACAACACCGGTCACGTCGGTGGTGCGGAAGTAGAACTGCGGACGGTAATTGGCGAAGAACGGGGTGTGGCGGCCGCCCTCTTCCTTGGTGAGGATGTACGCCTCAGCCACGAAATCGGTATGCGGGGTCACCGAACCCGGCTTGCACAGCACCTGGCCGCGCTCGACCTGGGTGCGGTCGATACCGCGGATCAGCGCGCCGATGTTGTCGCCGGCTTGGCCCTGATCGAGCAGCTTGCGGAACATTTCGACGCCGGTCACGGTGGTCGTCTGGGTCGCCTTGATGCCGACGATCTCGACGGTCTCGCCGACCTTCACGATGCCGCGCTCGACACGGCCGGTCACCACGGTGCCACGGCCAGAGATCGAGAACACGTCTTCGATCGGGAGCAGGAACGGCTGGTCGATCGGACGAGCCGGCTGCGGGATGTAGGCGTCGACGGCGGCCATCAGCTCGAGCACGGCATCGTGGCCGAGCTTCTTGTCGCCGCCATTGAGAGCTTCGGTGGCCGAGCCCTTGATGATCGGGATGGTGTCGCCCGGGAACTCGTACGAGGTCAGCAGCTCGCGGACTTCGAGCTCAACGAGCTCGAGCAGTTCCGGATCGTCGACCATGTCGCACTTGTTTAGGAAGACGACGAGCGCCGGAACGCCAACCTGACGGGCGAGCAGAATGTGCTCACGGGTCTGGGGCATCGGGCCGTCGGCAGCCGACACGACCAGGATCGCGCCGTCCATCTGGGCGGCACCGGTGATCATGTTCTTCACATAGTCGGCGTGGCCGGGGCAGTCGACGTGGGCGTAGTGACGCGCCTCAGTCTCATACTCGACGTGGGCGGTCGAGATCGTGATGCCACGAGCCCGCTCTTCCGGCGCGCCGTCGATCTGGTCATAGGCGCGGAATTCGCCGAAATACTTCGTGATCGCCGCCGTCAGCGTCGTCTTGCCGTGATCAACGTGACCAATGGTCCCGATGTTGACGTGCGGTTTGTTCCGTTCAAACTTTGCCTTACCCATTGCGCCCTCGGGTCTCAGGGGGTCGGCAGTGACCCCGATTTCCTCGGGGCGCGATTTAAGCCTCGGCCCGGGGAATTTCAAGCGCCACTTGGTCGGGTTCCCTGTTTGAGCTAGGGC
>JANXSI010000539.1 GCA_025352765.1 Devosia sp.
CAAGGCCCGGCAGGTCAACGCCCGGTTCGCCGCAATGGCCAGCCATTATCTGTTCGAGCCCGAGTTCTGCAACCCAGCTTCGGGGTGGGAGAAGGGGCAGATCGAGAAGAACGTGCAGGATGCCCGCCGGCGCCTATGGCAGCCACCGGGGACTGTCAGGAATTTCGTGTGAGGCGGGCGGGTTGAACATCAGCCTGCCATGGCCCTGGTGAAGCGTTCGCCGAACAATACGGCGAACTGGGCCTTTGCCATGGCCCATGTAGTAAGCGGCATCTTCCACTGCTTTTCCTAGCGGTTCAAGACCAGGAACAAGAGCTTCATTGCGGCCTCGTCGGTCGGAAAATGCCCCCTTGCCCGGACGGCTCGCCGGAGCTTTGAGTTCAAAGCTTCGATAGCGTTCGTCGTATAGAGAATGCGCCGGACCTCGGCGGGAAAAGCATAAAACGTGATCACCTCGTTCCAGGCCCGGCGCCAGCTCTGGCCGATTGCCGGGTATTTTTGGCCCCAGGGAGCATCCTCGAAAGCGGTGAGCGCCGCCGCTGCTGCGACGGCATCGACGGCCCGGTAAATGTCCTTGAGGGCGGTGGCGATGGGCTTGCGGTCCTTGTAGGAAACGAAGTCCAGGCTCTGCCTGAGCAGGTGCACAATGCAGGTCTGCACGGTCGTCTCGGGAAATGCGGCGTTGATGGCATCGGGAAAACCCTTCAGGCCATCGACGACTGCGATCAGAATATCCTCGACACCGCGGTTGCGCAGTTCGTTCATCACCCGCAGCCAGAATTTTGCGCCTTCGTTCTGTTCGAGCCACATGCCCAGAACTTCCTTGGTACCGTCGCCGCGGACGCCGAGCGCGATGTGGACCGTCTTGTTGCGCACCAGGCCTTCGTCACGAACCTTGACCCGCAGGGCATCGAAAAACACCAGCGGATAAGTCGCCTCGAGCGGCCGGGCCTGCCAGGCGGCGATCTCCTCCAGCACCGCATCGGTCGCCGCACTGATCAGGTCAGCCGAGACCTCGATGCCATAGAGCTCGCGCAGATGCCCGGAGATCTCACGGGTGCTCATGCCCCGCGCATACATCGAGATGACCTTGTCGTCGAAGCCGGGAAACCGGCGCTGGTACTTGGCGATCAGCTGCGGGTCAAAGCTCGCCTGCCGATCCCGTGGCACTTCAAGTTCGAGCTTGCCGGTATCGGTGATGACGGTCTTGCTGCCATAGCCGTTGCGGCCATTGCCCACCCCGCCTTCGCCACCCAGATGGTGATCCATCTCGGCGTTCAGCGCCCGCTCGGCCAGGGCCTTCTTTAACTCGTCGAGAAGACCGTTCGGATCAAATGCGGTCTTGGCATCGGCCCCGGCCAAAAGCTGGTCGAGAATGGCGTCGGGGATCTTGGGTTCTTTACGTCGTGGCATATCGGGAGCTCCTTGCTTCCATTATGCCCGCCCCAAACACGGAAATCCTGACAGTCCCCAGTGCCGTTGTCGCTGACGATCATTGCCGGCCTTCCACGCGTGGCGATAAGCGCCTCGAGCTCGCGCGCCACGCGTAGTCCCGACAGCGATGTGTCGGCGACCAGCGCCAAACATTCGCGCGTGCAGTCGTCGACCACGGTCAGCACTTTGAAGCGCCGGCAATCGGTCATCTGATCGGAGACGAAGTCGAGCGACCAGCGCCGGTTGGGAGCCATGGCGATCACCATCGGCGCTCGCGTGCCCATCGCCCGCTTGCGGCCGCCGCGACGGCGCACCGTCAGCTTCTCCTCGCGATAGATGCGGAACAGCCGCTTGTGGTTGATCAGGTGCCCTTCGCGCCGCAGCAGGACGTGCAGACGCCGATAGCCGAAGCGTCGTCGCTCATGGGCGATCGCCTTCATCCGCTCACGCAGCACTGCATCATCGACCCTGATGGTCTGGTAGCGCATCGTCATCCGACAGCACCCCAGCACCTGGCACGCCCGCCGCTCGCTCATTCCAAAGGCAGTCTGGAGATGGGCGACAGCATCCCGCTCAACAGCGGGCGTTACCATTTTTTTCCGAGGAGATCCTTCAACGCCGAGTTGTCGAGCATCGCATCGGCGAGCAGCCGCTTGAGCTTGGCGTTCTCGTCCTCGAGTGCCCTCAGCTTCTTGGCCTCGCTGACGTCCATGCCGCCATACTTGGCCTTCCACTTGTAAAGGCTGGCGGTGCTCACGCCGTGCTTACGGCACAGGTCGGCGACTGCGACCCCCGCCTCGTGCTCCTTCAACATCCCGATGATCTGGTCTTCAGTGAACCTGCTGCGCTTCATCTCTGGTCCTTTCTGGGGGCCAGAGCCTACTTCAAACTGGATTAAGCGATGGGGGCAACGTCAATGGCAAAGAGACTGCGGTGGCGTTGATCGATGCGCCTCAGGCTATGGCCCTGCGCCAGGAACCCAAAGCCAACGTCGCGCGCCACGATGCGCTGCGTGGCAAGGATCAGCGCCATGCGTCATGATCCCGCCAGCGCCGCCGTTGTGGTCATGCTCCGCAGCCTCAAGATGTATGGCATGGCCCAGGCTGTCGACGAGCTGATCGAACA
>JANXSI010000058.1 GCA_025352765.1 Devosia sp.
GCGCTGACCGGCGCCCGCATGGCCTTGAAGCTCGATGGCGAGACCGTCGCCCACGATACCGCCCTAGCCATTCGCGGCGGCCAGACTCTGTCGATCGGCGCCATCGAAGGGCCGGGCCAGCGGGCCTATCTCGCCGTGCGCGGCGGCCTCGCGGCGCCGCTGGTGCTGAACTCGCGCGCCGCCTTCGGGCTGGGCAAGTTCGGCGGCCACGCCACCGGCGCGCTGAAGGCCGGCGACGTGCTGCACCTCGCCCGCAGCGCCCCCGCACGCGGCGCCGTCGAACCCGCCGCCGAGCTCACCACGGCCTGGGAGGTCGGCGTCGTCTATGGCCCGCACGGCGCTCCCGATTTCTTCGAGCCCGCCGACATCGAAACGCTGTTCTCGACCGCCTATGAGGTCCACTTCAACAGCGCCCGCACCGGTGTTCGACTGATCGGACCGGCGCCCAAATGGGCCCGCACCGACGGCGGCGAGGCCGGACTGCATCCCTCAAACCTCCACGACAACGCCTATGCCGTCGGCGCCATCGACTTTACCGGCGACATGCCGATCATCCTCGGCCCCGATGGTCCGAGCCTCGGCGGCTTCGTCTGCCCGGCGGTGATCGCCCGTAGCGAGCAGTGGAAGATCGGCCAGTTCAGGCCCGGCGACACCATCCGCTTCCATCCGGTTGCCCGCCCCTCCGACCCTCTCGCCGGCCCAGCCGTACAGCGCCGCCCAGCGGCGGGCAGCGCCATCGTCGGACACAGCGACCGCGGACCGGTCGAGGTGGTCTACCGCCGCCAGGGCGACGACAATCTGCTGGTCGAATACGGCCCGATGAGCCTCGACATCGCCCTGCGCCTCCGCGTCCATCTGCTGATGGCGGCGATCGAGGCTGTGGGACTTCCGGGCCTCATCGATTTGACCCCCGGCATCCGCTCGCTGCAGATCCACTATGACAGCACGACGCTCACCCGCGCCAGGCTGCTCGGGCTGCTCGCCGAACTCGAAGCGACGCTGCCGGCCGCCGAAGACGTGGTCGTCCCGAGCCGCATCGTGCATCTGCCGCTGAGCTGGAACGACCCCGACATTCAGCTCGCGATGGGCAAATACCAGGAGTTGGTGCGGCCCAATGCGCCGTGGTGCCCGGACAACATCGAGTTCATCCGCCGCATCAACGGCCTCGACTCGATCGAGGCGGTGCGCAGGATCGTCTTCGACGCGAGCTATCTGGTGCTGGGTCTCGGCGACGTCTATCTGGGTGCGCCCGTCGCCACCCCGATCGATCCGCGCCACCGGCTGGTGACCACCAAATACAACCCCGCCCGCACCTGGACGCCGGAGAACGCCGTCGGCATCGGCGGCGCCTACATGTGCATCTACGGCATGGAGGGACCGGGCGGCTATCAGCTGTTTGGCCGTACCATCCAGGTGTGGAACACCTGGCGCTCGACCCCGGACTTCCTGCCGGGCAAGCCGTGGCTGCTCAACTTCTTCGACCAGATCCGCTTCTTTCCGGTGAGCCACGAGGAGCTGACCGAAGCCCGCGCCGCCTTCCCGCACGGCGCCTATCCGATCCGCATCGAGGAAACGACGTTCTCCTACGCCGACTATGCGAAGCAGCTGGCCGCCGACGCGCCCTCGATCGCCGCCTTCAAGACCACCCAGCAGGCGGCCTTCGATGCCGAACGCACCCGCTGGAAGGCCGAGGGTCTCGACAGCTTCGTCGCCGACGATGCCGGCAACGGCGCCATCGAGGGCGACATCCCTCCGGGCTCGACCGGTGTCGCCAGCACCGTGCCGGGCAACATCTGGAAGATCCTGGTCGAGGCCGGCAGCCATGTCCAGATCGGCCAGCCCGTCGCCATCATCGAGTCGATGAAGATGGAAATTACCGTCACATCGCATGCGGCGGGACACGTCCGCGACGTCCGGGCGCTGCCCGGTCGAAATGTCAAAACCGGCGACATCATCGTCGTGCTCGAGGAGATCGCAAATGACTGACCCGCAAACCGAGGACCTGATCCCGATCGTCGTGGTCGGCGCGCATCTGACGGGTCTGCCGCTCAATCACGAACTGACCGGCCCCGGCGGCCAGCTCATCCGGCGCGCCCGCACCGC
>JANXSI010000603.1 GCA_025352765.1 Devosia sp.
GCAGGCCCGCCTTGGAGGCCGAGTAGGCACCAATGTGCGGATGCGGGGAGTGCGCCGCCCAAGAGCCGACAAACACGATGCGCCCGCCGCGACCGGCCGCAACCATCCGGCGGATCACGGCACGGGCACTGTAGAATGCCCCCGTCAGGTTGACGTCGATCACCGAGGTCCAGTCCGCGTCGGACGTCTCGATCAGTCGTCCGGCCCGCGAGATGCCGGCGCAGATGATGCCGATAGTCGGGCTGCCCCAGCGGCTATCGAGGTCGGCCACCCAAGCGTCGACTGCAGCCGACTGCGTGACATCGACGGATGCAAACGCGCGTCGGTCGCCGATCGGAGCGGCCGCGCCCACGGTCAGATCAGATGCACCAACGCGGGCACCCAGCCCCGCCAGATGATCTGCAATCGCCGCGCCGATCGATCCCGACGCGCCAGTGACGACGGCGAACTCTTCAGCCCACGGATTGTCGTTGCTCACCACACTACACCAAGGGCGCCTCACGCCCCGGATTGAGCCCGATCCCCGCCGTCATGGTCCGCGGGTCAAGGACCGCCAGCCAGTCGCCGTTCTGGTTGATCGACTGTTCCGAGACAATGCCGGGCAGCGTCATGTCGAGCGCCTTGTAGATGTCGAACAGCGGCGGTGTTCCCTGCTCGATCGAGTCGACAAAGTCGAGCAGCGGCCAGGCGTCGGAGCCGCCGTGCCCGGCGGCATCCGGGGGCAGCTGATAGCGCTTGGGCATATATTGGTCGGCGTATTCCTCGAGCGTCTGCCAGGTCTCGCGCTGGGAAATGCCCTCGAGGTAGATTCGCGGCTTGTCGCCGAACAGCCGTCCGGATTCGTAGGCGCCCTTGGTGCCCTGCAGCGAATAGTAGTTCCATACCTCGGGCCGGTTCGAGACAAGGTCCAGGCGCATGCGCAGCAGTGCGCCCTTGCGAGTGCGCGCCGAGAGCGTGACGGTGTCCTCCATCTCGTACTCGGGCTTGGTCCAGCGGCCCGTGCCGACCGCACTGATCGACGTAATGCGATCGTCCATCCACTGCAGCAGCGGGCCCAGGCTATGAGTGGGATATGTAATGCCGTTCTTGCCGACCTGCCAGAAGCGGCGCCAGGTCTGCTCACCCGTGGCGGCATTGGTGTGCCAAGCCTTCATCTCATGAATGTACTCGGACTCGCCGAAGTAGAGCTCGCCAAACACGCCGGCCTTGGCCATGGCTCCGACGACCAGGTTGAGCCGCGAATAGCAGTAGTTTTCCGCGATCATGTACGACGCCTTGGACTGGCGCGCCGCAGCGAGTAGCAGTGCTACCTGTTCCATGCTCACGGCAGCCGGCACTTCGCTCAGCACATGCACGCCGGCGCGCAGGGCGTAGTCGGCCTGCGGCGCGTGATATTGCTGCGGCGACGCGATGATCAGCAGGTCGCAGTCTTCGACAGACTCTTCGAAGTTGCGATAGATCTTGCCGCCATACTGTTTGACGAAGTCCTGGCTCGCGGCCTCGAACGGGTCGTAGACGCCGCCCAGGACGACGCGGTTGTTGGACTTGCCCAATGCCACGATATGCCCGCCGCCCCGCCGGGCCCCGACGACGCCGACACGCATTTGGCCGCTCTTGGTCATCTCAGTTGCCTTTCAGATTGCGCCGGGCGACGGCGAGATTTGCGAAGACGTTCGACCATCGATCCTCGTGATCGACGTCGCTGTAGTTCGGGATGAACCCCTGCCCCAGATATGAGGTGATCGCCGGTAGCCGGACGTCGTCGGTTTCGAGGATCGCCGACAGGCGGCCATCAGCCTCGAAGCGACGCAGCACGGCATCCATGACGATGGTCCCCAGCCGCCGGCCGCGGTGCCGCGGATCGACGGCCACCCAGTGCACATAGCCGCTGTCGGGAAAGCGCGCCTGGTAGCGGACCGAGGCGGTGGCAACGACCTCCTCGCCGTCGTCGATCACGAAGGTCACGGGCACGTCGCTGGCATCCAGCAGGTCCTGGTGCACGCGGTCGACGGTCCAGTCCTGCTCGGGAAACGCGGCGCCCAGCACTCGGGCAAGCTGCGGCGCATCCGCCGGCCGGGCAGCGCGTACGGGAACCGGACTGGCAGCGCCAAGCGGTGGCGCGCCGGTCGGACGCTTCATCATCAACTGGGCCATATTTCATTCAGTGCAATTGTTGCGGTACACAACGAAATTATCACGTGAAACCGTGGCTGACCAGAGGGGTTAGCCGCCGAGGGCTTTGGAAATCTCGGCGGCGCCGCGCGCCACCATGGCGCCGATCTCTTCGGTCCGCTGGTACGGCATCCGACTCTTGGGGCCGGAGACGCTGATGGCGAAGCGCGGGGTGCCGGCGTGATCGCGGATCGCGGCGCCGACGCAGCGTAAACCTTCGACCGATTCCTCGTCATCGATGGCGTAGCCGCGCTGCTGCGTCTGCTGCAGGTCGCGGGCGATCGCCTCGGGCTTGACCAGCGTGTTGGGGGTGTAGACCACCAGCGGACTGGCCGCCGCGATCACCTCCGTGGCGCTCTCGGGCGGCATCGCCGCCAGCAGTGACTTGCCGAGCGAACTGGCATGCCAGGCGTCGGTCTCACCGGCCGTGGCGCCCTTGCGCGTGGGATTGGCGCTCTCAAGCACCTTGAGCAACATGACCTGTTCCTGCTGGCGGGTGGCGAGGTTCACCGACTCGCCGAACTGCGCCAAGAGGCGCTCCATCACCGGCAGCGAGACCGTGACGATGTCGCGGTACTCGATCGACCGCGACCCCAGGCGGAACAGGCTGAGACCCAGCCGGAAGCGTCCGGAGGTCTCGTTGCGCTCGACCAGTTCATACTTGGACAGGCTGAGCAGATAGCGCAGCGCCGTCGACTCGTTGAGCCCCGACTGGCGGGCAACCTGCTCGAGCGTCTGCTCGGGAGCGAGCTCCAGCGTGTGCAGGATCGAGGCCATCCGGTCGACCGACTCGAGACTGTAATTGGACTGTTCGGCGCGTCTGACCACTGCGTTTTGCCCTCAACAAATGGCGATCCGATGCCGACGTATGACACTGGAGGATGGAAATTCCCCCAAGATATGGCCTTGACTCGCCAAGGTCACGCGCACTAGCGTCGAAACAATTGCATTGGTAGCAGGACTAATTGCATCCAATGCAATTGTCAACAGGGTGTTACGTCACCCCGCAGAGCAGTGCGGCAACCAGAGGAGACGATCATGAAGATGTGGGTCAGACCGGCAGTCGCTGCCGCAATGCTGGTGGGAACGGCGGCAAGCCTGCCGGCGTTCGCCGAGGATATTTCGCTCACCATGTGGGGGCAGGGCGACTGCCCGCCCGACAGCTGCATGGGCCAGGCGCTCGTCGACGGCTTCGAGGCGGTCAACCCGAGCATCAAGATCACGCTCGTGCAGCAGCCGGTCGATGGCTACTTCACCAACCTCCTGGCGCAGTCGGTGATCGGCCGCGGCCCCGATATCGCCTCGATGTGGGCCGGTACCTACATGGACCAGTTCAAGACCTACATGGTCGACCTCCACAAATACATTCCCGACGACATCATCAAGTCGGTGAACGGCATCAACTATTTCTCGGACGGCTACGACAGCACCAAGGCGGTGTACGCCGCGCCCCAGACAGCGCAGTGGTACATCGGCTACTACAACAAAAAGGTCTTTGCCGACGCTGGCATCAGCAAGGTGCCGACCACCTGGGACGAGCTCTCGGCCGACGCCAAGATCCTCAAGGACAAGGGCTACACGCCGATCCTGCAGGGCGCCGTGGACGGCGGCGCGCAGTTCGCCTCGTGGGAAGACTGGTCCTATGTCGCAACGGCCGCACCCCTCTCCGAATGGGGCGACTTCATCTCCGGCAGCAAGCCCTATTCCGACCCGCGCTTCGTCGCCCAGCTCGACAAGTGGCATCAGCTTTATACCGATGGCTATTTCAACAAGGACGCCTTCAACTATCCGGGCGTCATCCCGGACCTGGTGGCCGGCAAGGCCGGCATGTATCTGGGCGGCGGTTCATGGCAGGCCAACGATCTGCTCAAGGCCATGGGCGACACCGTCGGCGTGATCGTTCCGCCCTATTCGGATACCCCGCAGAAGGGGATCATCTCGTTTGCCGGCGGCGGCTATGCGGTGATGAACTATTCCAAGAACGTCGATGCTGCGGGCAAGTTCGCAGCGTTCGTGCTGAGCGATGACGGCCAGAAGATCGTTGCCAAGTTCGATGCGCCGGTGCGGGCGGGTTTCCCCACCTCCAACCCGCTGCTCAACGAGATGGCCACCATCAGCGGCGCCGCCGGCACCAACGTCTATCCGATGTTCGACAACTTCACCCAGGGACCGGTGACCGACGCACTCAACCGCAATATTGCGCAGGTGCTGGTCGGCCAGGTGAGTTCCAAGGACGCGCTCGCGGCGATGGATGCCGCGGTCGCCTCGCTTCCCCCCGAGCAGAAGCAGCCCATCAGCTTTGGCGCCAAGTAGTAGTCGTCTGTCTCCCTGCGCCTCCGGCCCGGGCCGGAGGCGCCCCACAAGGAATGTGCCGTGTCGTCGCCGAACATCCAGAGCGGAAACACTGCAGCGGTCCGGACGCGGTTCGGGCGGGGATCGCACGGCGCAGCGACGCGTCTCAACGGCATTCTGTTCACCCTGCCGGCGATCCTGCTGGTGAGCGCCGTTATCCTGCTTCCGCTCCTGCAGGCCGCCTACTACAGCTTTACCAACTGGAACGGCGCGCAGGCCAAGTGGACGGGCCTCGCCAACTACACCAACGTCATCGTCGACCCCGAACTCCGGCGCAGCTTCATCAACAGCCTGCTGTTCTTCGTCTCGGTGCCGTTCGGGCTCGTCCCGCCGTTCATCACCGCCTACCTGCTGCACAAGGAGATCAAGGGCAACAAGCTGTTCCGCGCCATCATCTTCGCGCCGACGGCGCTGTCCTGGGTGGTGATCGGCATGGTGGGGCGGCAGTTCTTTTCCAACCAGGGCCCCATCAACTCTCTTCTGGCGCTGGTCGGCCTGGGTGATGTCGCCCCCAACTGGCTGGCCGATGGCAATTTTGCCCTGGCGGCGGTGATCCTCACCTTCAACGCGGCCCTCTTCGGCATCAACACCATCATCTTTTTGACCGGACTCGCCACCGTCGATCGCTCGACGATCGAGGCCGCCTGGCTCGATGGGGCGACCGAGTTGCAGGTGGTCTGGTACGTCATTCTGCCGGCGATGCGTCGCTTCGTCGAATTCGTCATCATCATCACGGTCGTCACCTCGTTCACAGGCCTCTTCGGCATGATCTTCGTGATGACCGGTGGCGGCCCCGGCTCGTCGACGTTGACGCTCGATTTCGCCGTCTGGCGGCGAGCCTTTTCCACGGGAGCCTTTGGCGCCGGCGCGGCAATCGGCATCCTGCTGATGCTGGTGACGCTGCTGGCGATCGGCCTCGTTCGCGTCCTGATGCGCCAGAAGAGCGAAGCATGAGCCTCGATCAGCCCACCGAGCTGCCCGAAGCAGCCCTGCCATCGAGCGCCCTCGGCCGGGGCACCTTCAGCACCTATCTGATCGTCGCCATCGCCGTGCTGGCCTCGCTCTACCCATTCGTCTCGCTGATCGTCACCTCCATCCTGCCGCCGCTCAACGGAACGCCTGGTTCACTGTGGGTGCAACTGTTCCAGCAATTACCGGTCGGCACGTATATGCTCAATTCGGCGATCGTCTCGGGCGGTGCCATGGTGCTCGTCGCCATCGTCAGTTGCATGGCCGGCTACGGCTTTTCCAAGCTTCCCTATCCGGGCAGCATGACGGTCCTCGCTATCGTCATCGGCGCGCTCAGCGTGCCGCAGGCCACCACCATCATCGCCAACTACTTCAACTTCGCCCGCTGGGGCGGAGTCGGCAATTACTGGGGGCCGATCCTCATGTATGCGGCGGGCGCGACACCGTTCTCGACCGTGCTGATGACCAATTTCTTTCGCTCGCTCCCCGACGAGCTGGTCGAGAGTGCGATCATCGACGGCGCCTCCTACCGGCAGGTGTTCACCGCCATCATGCTGCCGCTGGCGGCTCCGGCACTCACCACCGTGAGCGTCCTGTGCTTTCTCGGCTCGTGGAACGACCTTCTGGTCAGCCTGTTGTTCCTGCCCGATCCCGCCACCCGCACCATCAGCGTCGGCATCGCGACGCTGCAGGGCGTGCGCAGCCAGAGCCTGAACCTGATCCTCACCGGATCGCTGTTCAGCGCCATCCCGCCGATCGCGGCGTTCCTCCTTTTCCAGCGATACCTCGTCAGCGGCATCGTCTCAGGCGTGAGCAAATAGATGACAGACAAGAAGCATAGAAGCGGCGAGTGGTTCGCGCGGGACGGCAAGTACGGCTTCCTGCCGCGCAGCTGGATGAAGAGCCAGGGCTTCTCCTCCGAGATGCTCGATGGCCGCCCGGTGATCGGCATCTGCAACACCTGGTCGGAGCTGACCAACTGCAACCGCAATCTGCGCGAGCTCGCCGAGCACGTGAAGCGCGGCGTGCTGATGGCAGGCGGCTTCCCGCTGGAATTTCCGGTCACCAGCATGGGCGAGCCGTTCATGCGGCCGACCACCATGATGTTCCGCAACCTTGTGTCGATGGACGTCGAGGAGACCATCCGGGCCAACCCGATCGACGGCGTGGTCCTGCTGGCGGGCTGCGACAAGACCACGCCGGCGCTCTTGATGGGCGCGGCCAGCTGCGACGTGCCGACGATCCTCGTGTCGAGCGGGCCGATGCTCAATGGCCGCTTCCGTGGCCGCGAGCTCGGGTCGGGGACCGACATGTTCCGGCTCGACGAGGAGTACCGGACGGGCAAGCTCAGCAAGGCCGAGCTCTCCGATGCCGAGGCGGCGATGAGCCGCTCGGCCGGCTCGTGCATGACCATGGGCACAGCCTCGACCATGGCCTCGAGCGCCGAGGCGATGGGGATCACGCTGCCCATGAACGGCACCATCCCCGCTCCCGACAGCCGACGCTCGGTGCTGGCCGAGCAGAGCGGCAAGCGCATCGTCGAACTCGTCAACGAGGGCGTGACCATCTCCAAAATCCTGACGCGCAGTGCCTTCGAGAATGCGGTCAAGGTCACCGGGGCGATCGGTGGCTCCACCAACGCGGTGCTGCACCTGATCGCCCTTGCGGGACGGCTTGGGGTCGACTTCACTCTTGAAGATTGGGACCACCTCGGGCGCGAGGTCCCCACTCTGGTCGACCTCAAGCCTGCCGGCCGCTTCCTGATGGAGGAGTTCTTCGATGCCGGCGGCCTGCCGGTGGTGATGAAGCGCATTTCGGCGCTGCTCAACCTCGACGCGCTAACCGTGAGCGGCATCACCATCGGCGAGCAGATCGCGTCGGCGGTCTGTTACGACGACGAAGTCATCCGGACGCTCGACCGGCCGCTGACGTCCGATGGCGGGCTGATGGTACTGCGCGGCAATCTCGCGCCCAACGGCGCAGTGATGAAGCCGTCCGCGGCTTCGCCGCGCCTGATGCAGCATCGCGGCCGCGCAATTGTGTTCAAGGATGCCGAGGACTTCCGCGCCCGCATCGACGATCCCGATCTCGATGTCGACGCCGACAGCGTGCTGGTGCTGCAGAACGCCGGGCCCCGGGGCTATCCCGGCATGCCCGAGGTGGGCAGCATGGCACTGCCCAAAAAACTCCTGGCGCGAGGGGTAACCGACATGGTGCGCGTCTCGGACGCGCGCATGAGCGGCACGGCGTTCGGCACGGTGGTGCTGCACGTCGCCCCGGAATCGGCGATCGGGGGCCCCTTGGCGCTGGTCAGGACCGGCGACATCGTGGTGCTCGACGCCCATGCCCGCCGGCTCGACATCGACGTCGGCGCCGAGGAACTGGAGCGGCGCCGCGCCACCCTGCAATTGCCGCCGCCGGCGTTCGAGCGGGGCTACGGCAAGATGTTCATCGATCACGTGCAGCAGGCCGACAAGGGCGCCGATTTCGACTTCCTGGTCGGCGGCAGCGGCACTCCCCCATCCAAAGTATCGTTCTGAAGCGAGGCGACATGCACTCCCCCACCCAACTTTCGCTGCACCGCAACGCGCCGCTGCCGGCCAATCTCGATCAGCTGTTTTCGGCGGTCCTGTCGGATGCCCTCGACGCCGTCGGTGTCACCACGCAGGCGATGTCGCCGGCGATCCGGCCGCTCGACGAGACTCTCAAGATGTATGGCCGGGCCCGCACCGGCATCTACATGGAGATGGCCTATGTCGACCCGGCCGCCAACCCCTACGAGCTCGAGATCGCCATCGTCGACGATCTGAAGCCAGGCGACGTGCTGATGCTGGCCTGCGGCGGCTCCTCGCGCATTGCCCCCTGGGGCGGGCTGCTGTCGACGGCGACGCACGCGCGCGGCGCCGCCGGCTGCGTCACCGACGGGCTGGTCCGCGACATCCTCGAAATCCGCAGCCTGGGGCTCCCGGTGTTTCACGGCGGCATCGGGCCGCTCGATTCCAAGGGGCGCGGCCAGATCCAAGCCGTCGACGTGCCGGTGATGTGCGGCGGCGTGCGCGTGGCGCCGGGCGATCTGGTGTTCGGCGATGCCGATGGCGTGGTGGTCGTACCGCAGGCGGTCGAGGCGGCCGTGCTCAAGGCGGCCTTCGACAAGATTCACGGCGAGCACCACTCGATGAGCGAGCTGCGCGCCGGCAGCTATCTGCGCGACGTCTACGCCAAGTATGGCGTGTTGTAAGGTGACCGGGATGAGCAAGCGGGCCTATTGCGACTGCCACGTCAACATCTGGACCGACGAGCAGGTGACGCCGCTGTGGGGACAATTGCAGGGCCGCGTCCGCAAGGGCGACCTGGCGCCCAAGGCCGATGCCGACACGCTATATGCCGAGATGGCGCATGTCGAAAAGGCCATCGTTTTTGCGCTGCGCTACGGCGATGCGATCGGCATCGAGGGCAATGACGAGACCACCGCCGCGGCGGTCGCCAAATACGCCGACAAGTTCGTCGGCTTCGCCTATGTCGATCCGCGGCGGGCCGACTGCATGGAGATGCTGCGCCATAGCATCGAGGACCTAGGGCTCAAGGGCGCCAAGTTCGGCCCGATCTACAATGGCGTGCATCTCAGCGATCCGCGGCTCGACCCGGTGTACGAGTATCTGCAGAAGAACAATCTTCCACTGACCATGCACATGGGAACGACCTTCGCGCGCAATGCGCCGGTCGAGCTTGGCCGAGCCATCCATGTCGAGCCGGTGGCGATGCGCTTTCCCGACCTCACCATGATCATGGCCCATATGGGCCACCCCTGGTACGAGGAATGCATCGTGGTGGCGCGCAAGCAGCCCAACGTTTTCTGCGAGGTCTCGGCGCTGAGCTACCGGCCCTGGCAGTACTACAACATCCTGATGTGCGCGCAGGAGTACCGGATCGCCGACAAGATCTTCTTCGGCACGGACTTCCCGTTCGCCCGCGTCGACGAATCGGTCGCCGGACTGCTCGGCGTCAACGACCAGCTCGAGGGCACGAAACTGCCGCGGGTGAGCACCGAGACCATGGACCACATTCTCAGCTCGAACCCCTTCGCCGTCTGGTGGAAGGGCGACAGCCCGCTTTCGACCTAACCGGGGACTCCGATCGCGGCGCCCGACGGGCAGCGGCACGAGCCTCACTATACAGCGAGAAGGCGCCTTCCTTCACCGGCCTGCACACGACGGAGTACTCCATGTCTCAACCGAGGAACGCCCACCTGACAGGGCCGCAACGAACCGGCGGCGGGCGCGCCTGGCTAGGGCGCCTGTCCAAGGTCGAGGGCGTGCCGATCGCGTTCGTGTTCTGCCTGCTGGTGCTGCTGTTCTGCTTCGTCGCGCCCCGGGCCTTCCTCGGCTATCGGCTCTACATGAGCTTTGCGGCAAGCGTGCCGCCGCCCATGATCATCGCGCTGGGGCTGACGCTGGTCGTGGTGGCCGGCGAGATGGACCTGTCGTTCCCCTCGATCGTGGCGTTCTCGAGCTACATCTTCTCGATGCTGTTCCAGACCTATGGGCTGACCTGGCCGGCGCTGGCCGCGGCGCTCGCGGCGGGGACGACGCTTGGCCTCATCAACGGCCTCATCATCACCCAGCTTGGGATTCCATCGCTGATCGCGACGCTCGCGACGCTGTTTCTTTGGGGTGGCCTGACGACGGTGATTTCCAACGGCATTTCCGTCGCCATCCCGCAGATCATCGGCACCGATATCCACACCGTCTTCGTCGGCCGGATCGCCGGCGTGTTTCCGGTGCAGATGCTGTGGGCCATCGCTACCGCGGTGCTGATCTGGCACATCCTCAACCGCCACCGCTTCGGCGAGAGCCTGTTGTTCATCGGCGACAACGCCAAGGTCGCCAAGGTCGTCGGCATCGC
>JANXSI010000628.1 GCA_025352765.1 Devosia sp.
GCCGGCACCGACTACGACTTCTTCTACCTGCCGCCGATGAAGGCTCACCCCGAGCTCGGCAACCCGGTCGAAGGTTCGGGCAACATCGTGACGATCACCAAGGACTCGCCGGCCGCCAAGGCGTTCGTCGAATACCTCAAGACCCCGATCGCGCACGAAATCTGGATGGCCCAGCCCAATGGCAGCTTCCTGAGCGCGATGAAGACCGTCAACACCAAGACCTACTCGAGCGACGTGCTGCGCCGCTTCGGCGATATCCTGCTCAACGCCACCACGTTCCGCTTCGACGGTTCGGACTTGATGCCGGGTGCCATCGGCGCCGGCGCCTTCTGGACCGGCATGGTCGACTACGTGAACGGCAAGAGCTCCAAGGATGTCGCGGACGCCATCCAGGCGGCCTGGGACAAGCTCTAGGCTTCGACCCTCACACTCTTCGGGCCCGGCGGAATCGCCGGGCCCATTTGCACATCTGTTTCAATGCGACCCTGAGGGGCGCAGAGCAATTTCCGGGCAGGGGCTGGCGGCATGGTTCAGCAGATTTTGGGAGCCATCCTGGCCGTCGCGGTCGCCCTGGCGGCTGCCGTTGCCTATTTCTGGGGGACCAACTGGATCCTCGACAAGGCACTCGCGACACCGCCGACGATGTCCGGTGCCAAGATCACGCAGCGCGACAGCCGCCGCTCGGCGATCCGTCCCTGGCTGTTCGTCGGTCCGTCGCTGGTCTTTCTCGTCGTCTATCTGGTTTACCCGGTTTTCGAAACGCTGCGGCTGTCCTTCTACGACAAGTTCGGCATCAACTTCGTCGGCTTTTCAAACTACGTCTGGGCCTTCCAGGACGGGGTGTTCTGGCAATCGGCATTCAATAACCTCGGTTGGCTGTTCATCGTCCCGGCGCTGTCCACCTCGTTCGGCTTGATCATTGCGACCCTCGCGGACAAACTCTGGTGGGGCAATATCGCCAAGTCGCTGATCTTCATGCCGATGGCGATCTCGTTCGTCGGCGCGTCGGTGATCTGGAAGTTCGTCTACGCCTACAAAGGTCCGGGCATCGAGCAGATCGGGCTGCTCAACGCCATTGCCACAGGTCTCGGTTTCGATCCGCAGCCCTGGATCACCATACCGTTCCTCAACTCCTTCCTGCTGATGATCATTCTGATCTGGATCCAGACCGGCTTTGCGATGATCATCCTGTCGGCGGCGCTGCGCGGCGTGCCCGAGGAGACGCTCGAGGCGGCCCGCATCGACGGCGCAAACGGCTTCCGCATTTTCTTCGACATCATGATCCCGCAGATCTGGGGCACAATCATCGTGGTGTGGACCACCATCACTATCACGGTGCTGAAGGTCTTCGACATCGTCTACGCGATGACCAATGGCGAGTTCCAGACGCAGGTGCTCGCCAACCTCATGTACCGCTGGATGTTTATTTCCGGCGACTATGGCCGCGGCTCAACCATTGCGGTCATCATCATGCTGGTGGTGGTGCCGATCATGGTGTGGAACATCCGCCGCGCCAACGCCGAAGAGGGAACGCGCTGATGACCTCGCTCGCCATGACCTCGGCCGTGACTGCCGCCGCCAAGCGCAAGCCGCGCCGGAAGCTCAACATTGGGCGGATCGGTGCCCACCTGGGGCTGCTGTTCTTCGTAATTCTCTGGACCTTCCCGACCGTCGGCTTGCTGGTGTCTTCGGTGCGCGACAAGGACCAATTGGCCCTGACGGGGTGGTGGACGGCGCTTGCCCACTCGACGCTGATGAGCGCCGCGCGTGTCGGTCCCGCGACAGGGCAGGTGCAGGAAGGCGATGTCTGGGTCATCAAGGGCAACGTCTTCGGCGGGCCCACCGGGCAGACGGTCGAGGCGTTCGGCATCACCAACGCCGATATTTCGAAGACACCTGCCGGCTCGGCCGCGCCGATGCGCGACGGCGGCGAGATCGTGCTCGAGCCCAACGGTGACTACCGTTGGACCTCACCGACGCAGTTCACCTATTCCGGTTCGCCGCGGGTCTATTTCGTCACCGGCAGTGCCCCCCGGTTCACGCTTGAGAACTATCAGCGTGTGCTGAGTTCGACCGGGGTAGGGCAGTCGTTCATTAACTCGCTAACGGTAGCGATTCCGGCGACGATCATTCCGATCCTGATCGCCGCCTTCGCCGCCTATGCGCTGGCCTGGATGCGGTTCCCATTCCGCGGGTTGATCGTGGCGCTGGTGGTGGGCCTTCTCGTCGTACCGCTGCAGATGTCGTTGATCCCCTTGCTCCGGCTCTACAACATCATTGCCGGCGCGCTGGGCACGGAGAGCAAGAACTATCTTGGTGTCTGGCTCGCGCACACGGCGTTCGGCCTGCCACTCGCAATCTACCTGCTGCGCAACTACATGGCCGGGTTGCCGCGCGAGATCATGGAATCGGCGCGCATGGATGGCGCGTCGCATTTCAAGATCTTCACCAGCATGGTGCTGCCGCTCAGCTTTCCGGCGCTGGCTTCGTTCGCCATCTTTCAG
>JANXSI010000212.1 GCA_025352765.1 Devosia sp.
CAACCCGTTAGCGTTCCTTGCGCGCCGCAATGCCAAGCGGTTGGCGGATTTTGCCGTGAGCAATCCGCTGATCCGCTGGGTGTGGACCGGCCCCGGCAATGAAGACTACAGCAGCGCGCTGAGCGAATTCCGCCCGACCGACCGCGAATCCGTGCTCGAAATGATGCAGGGGCGTTATCTCCTCGCAAGCAAGCTCGTCGACACCAATGGCGTGTCGCCCTTCGCCATCGACATGGTGCACGACGACTGGCTCGACGACCTGCAGGCCTTTGCCTGGCTGCGCCACTTCCGCGATGCCCGTAACGACGACGAGCGCGCCTTCGCGCGCGGCCTTGCGCTCGACTGGATCGACCGGGACGGACATTTCGACCGCGAGATCTGGGGATTGTCGCTGACGGCGCGGCGCGTCCTCAACTGGCTGCGCCACTTCAACATCCTGGTCGAGGGGGCCAATCCGGCCGACGCCGGCGTCATTGCCCGTTCGCTCGGCACCCAGATCCAGTCGCTGAAGCTTAGGGCGCCGTTCGCCGACGATCCGGTGGATTCGCTGATGGCCGCCATCGCGCTGTTGGGCGTTGCGCTGTGCGATATCGACCGCGAGAGCGAAATCGCCCCGCGTCTCGCCAAGGTCAACGCACTGCTCGACCGGCAGATCGACGAAGATGGCCTCCACCGGTCGCGCTCGGCCAAGGTGCAACTGATGCTCATGGTCGAACTCACGACGCTCCGACAGGCCCTGCTGCGGCAGTCGGACACGTATCGGAACGAGCTGGGCGAAGTGCTCGACAGCATGCATGTGGCGCTCGACGCCATTTCGCTGGGCACCGGCGAGGCCGCCTATTTCAACGGCACGGGGCAGATGCCGCATGACGTGATCGTCTCGGTGCAGGCCCAGAATCCGATGCGGGCGCGCACCACCGGTACGGCCGGCGGCTATGGCCGGCTGATCTGGGGGCGGTCGATCGTCGTCGCCGATTCCGGTCTGGTGCCTGCACCGGAGTTCTCCCGGCACATGCATGCGAGTGCGCTGGCGTTCGAATTCAGCCACGGGCGCGACCTCGTCGTGTGCAATTGCGGGCCGGCGCAATCGGACGAGGAAGAGAGCTCGCTGCTGTTCCGGCAAGGCATCGCCCACTCGGCGCCAACCATCAATGCGCTTTCGGCGGCCAACATTCCGACCGGCGGGCCGCTCAAGAACCGGGTCGTGCGCATCGGCAAGCTGCCTGAACTCGCGGCCGAGGAGGCAGACCACTCGCTGGTGATGCGGTGCCGCGGCTACGAGGACCGCTTCGGGGTGGTGCTCGAACGTCGTCTGACGCTGCTCGGCGAGGGCAGCTCGCTGGTCGGGCAGGAACGCATGTACAAGGCCAAGGGCCGCATGTCGGGCGCCTGCGCGATCCGCTTTCACCTCGCGCACCAGACCAACGTGCAGCAGGCCGGCGACATGCTCAAGCTCAAGCTCGCCTCCGGCCAGGTGTGGAATTTCCTCTGGGAGGGCGCCGATATGCGGGTCGAGGACAGCGTCCGGCAGTCGGCCTATTTCGGCTTTCACCGCACCAAGCAAATCGTCCTCGACGTCCTGGTCGGCGATGTCCACGAAGTGAGCTGGATCTTTACGCTGGACGAGGGCTGACCGCGGCCACTTTTCAAGCCGCCGCATTTCTGCGATAGGTCCCCCGTTCGCGCGACTGGCGAGAAGAGATGGGACACCATCGGGGAACGCGAACGCTGCCGCCGCTCGCCTGGGCACCCCTCGAACCCCATGGGAGCCTCATGTCCGAAACTACTCCAAACACCATCGTCCCGATCAAGCGCGCGCTGCTCAGCGTTTTCGACAAGACCGGGATGGAAGAGTTCGCCAGGGAACTGGCGCGGCTCGGGGTGGAGCTGGTCTCGACCGGCGGCACGGCAAAACTGATCGCCGGGACGGGCGCTGCGGTGCGTGACATCTCGGATCTCACCGGCTTTCCCGAAATGATGGACGGGCGGGTCAAGACGCTGCATCCAAAGGTCCATGGCGGGCTTTTGGCGGTGCGCGACAACCCGACCCACAAGGCCTCGATGGACGAGCATCAGATCGGTGCCATCGACCTGGTGGTGGTCAGCCTCTATCCGTTCGAGGCGACCATCGCCAAGGGCGCCTCCTACGACGAGACCATCGAGAACATCGATATCGGCGGGCCGGCGATGATCCGCTCGGCGGCCAAGAACCACGCTTATGTGACGGTGGTCGTCGATCCCAACGACTACGAGCCCGTGCTCGAGGCGATCCGTCAGCAAGGCGGCGCGCCCTATGCAATGCGCCAGAAGCTCGCGGCGAAAGCCTATGCCCGGACCGCCGCCTATGACTCGGTAATCTCGGGATGGTTCGCGCAGACGCTTGGCTACAACGACATTCCATATCGCAGCTTCGGCGGCCAGCTCGCCGAGGTCATGCGCTACGGCGAAAATCCGCACCAGTGGGCAGCCTTCTACAAGACCGGCGAGCAGCGTCCGGGCGTTGCCACCGCGACGCAGCTCCAGGGCAAGTCGCTGAGCTACAACAATCTCAACGACACGGACGCGGCGTTCGAGCTGATCTCGGAGTTCGATCCGAAGGTGCCGGCCGTTGCCATCATCAAGCATGCCAACCCGTGCGGCGTGGCCACCGGCACCTCGCTCACCGACGCCTACCTCAAGGCGCAGCGCTGCGATCCGGTTTCGGCGTTCGGCGGGATCGTTGCGCTCAATGGCGAGATCGATGCGGCGACGGCAACCGAGATCGTTAAGATCTTCACCGAGGTGATCGTCGCGCCGTCGGCGAGCGAGGAGGCCAAGCGCATCATCGCCACCAAGAAGAACCTGCGGCTGCTCGTGACCGGCGCGCTGGCCGATCCGAAAGCAGGCGGCCTCATGGCCAAGACCGTCGCCGGCGGCATGCTGGTCCAGAGCCGCGACAATGGCCGCATCGACGAGCTCGAGCTCAAGGTGGTGACCAAGAAGGCCCCGACCGATGCCGAGCTCAGGGATCTGAAGCTCGCCATGCAGGTGGCCAAGCACGTCAAGTCCAACGCCATCGTCTACGTCAAGGACGGCGCCACCGTCGGCATCGGAGCCGGACAGATGAGCCGGGTCGATTCCTCGCGCATCGCGCACCGCAAGTCGATCGATGCCGCCGAAACGGCGGGGATCGAGGGCGCGCTGACCAAGGGCTCGGTGGTGGCGTCGGACGCGTTCTTCCCGTTCCCCGACGGCATGCTGGCGGCTGTCGAAGCGGGTGCCACGGCGGTGATTCAGCCAGGCGGGTCGATGAACGACCAGGCGGTGATCGATGCTGCCGACGCAGCGGGGGTCGCCATGGTGTTTACCGGCATGCGGCACTTCCGGCACTAGCCTTTGTAGGGCTGCAGACCCAGTTGCTCCATGTGACCGAAGTCCCGGTCGCGGTGAAGCAGCTGGTGTTTGTGTTCGATGCAGAACGTCCCGATGATCAGGTCGATGGCGTTGCGGATCGTCACGCTGCGCGCTCGCAGCGTCCGGTAGTTCGCAGCAGCCTTGACCGCAACATTGGCGTCGAGCATCGAGACAATTTCGAACCGGCGAAGATCGTTTTCAATCGCGCGGGCCATGCGCTCGGAAGGTGCGCCCCGCAACACTTCAAGTAGCACAATGTCGCCAACCAGGATCTGGCTTCGGTCAGCAATTGCCAGGAAAGACGCAACCTGAGGATGATCGGCGTTGGCGATGACGCTGATCCAGACCGAGCTGTCGACAACGATCATTTCTCATCGTCGTCGTAGTAGACGGTGCCGTCTTCCCTGAATTGCCGATCCTGCATCGGCGGGGCATCCCAGCCGATGCCCCGCAATCGCTCGACCGCCTGACGGAGTTCCTCGTTGCGGACGGTGCGCCGCAACGCTTCCGCCACGGCACCCTTCTTCGTCGTCTGGCCAGTCGCCTTCATGGTCGCCGCCATCAACTCGTCGTCGATATCGATGTTGGTGCGCATGCGTCATTCCCATGTGTATGATTTCATCGAAACATACACATCGGGCGCCGTGCCTTCAAGCGCTGCTGGCGAGGTCCGACAAAAGGCCCGCGGCAACCGAGAGCCGCGAAACGGTCATTTCGCCCTTGGTCAGGTCGGCGACGGCCGCTGCGACGCGGTCGATCGCCTCGGGGCGGGCCTTTCGCCATGCCCCCAGCCGCGCTTCCACATCGCCCAGCCCTGCCTTGAGGACGTCGACGGTGATGTCACGCTGCGCCCGCATGACGTTGGCGAGGGCCCGGTCGAGCGCCATGCGGTCGAAATGGTCGTGCAGCACGATGTGGCTGCCGGTCTCGATGATGCCGGCGAGGCCGAAGAGATCGAGCACATCGAAAAAGGCGGTGGCGGTCACCGATACCGTCGCCTTGCTGCGCGCGGCGACCAGGGTGATGTCGGTCGCAAAGCTCAGGGAACTGAGCTCGGCGACGCGCCGGGCGATCCCCGGCGGGGCACCACCGGCGGCAAATGCGTCGGCCCGCGTCGTGATGGTCTTTTCGACCGATGGGGGGACGAGGGTCGAAATCAGCCCCGCGACGTCGGTCACGCCCTGGGCATAGGTCAGCACCAGGTCGCCCAGCGGCTGGGTGAAGTCGGCATTGCGCAACAGCCAGAGCGTTTCGCGCTCGAGCAGAGCCTGGAGTTCGGCATAGAGCGCCAGTTGCGTAGTGCCCGAGATTTGCCCGTCGAGCGCGTCGATCTCGCTATAGAGCCGCTCGAGCCCATAGGCGTCGCGCGCCAGACAGAAGGCGGCAGCAACCTGTCCGGCATCGGCACTGCTGGCAGCCATCAGCTTCGTGACAAAGCCCGGGCCGCCGCGGTTGATCACGGCGTTGGCGATCACCGTTGCAATCACCTCGCGGCGCAGCCGGTGGCTGGTGATCGAGTCCGGGTAGCGGTCAGCGAGCGTCTTGGGGAAATACTGGAACAGCTCGTGACCGAGATAGGCATCGTCCGGTGCCGACCCGGCGAGGAGGTCGGCATAGAGCGCGTTCTTGGCATAGGCGAGGATCACCGCCAGTTCGGGGCGCGTCAGGCCCTTTCCGGCCGCCGCCCGCAAATCGAGCGTGGCGTTGTCAGGCAGCGCCTCGACAGCGCGGCTCAACAGGCCACGTGCTTCGAGGCTCTCAATCAGCGCCCGATGGTCGGGCAGCGCCGCGGCACCGGCCCGCTCGGCGAGCGAGATGGCGAGCGGCTGCAGATAATTATTGCGCAAGCAGAGCGCCGCGACCTCGTCGGTCATCTGCGCGAGGAAAGCATTGCGCCCCTCATAGTCGAGGGCACCCGAACGGACGACCCTGCTGAGCGCGATCTTGACGTTGACCTCGATGTCGGAGGCGTTGACGCCAGCCGAATTGTCGATCGCGTCGGTATCGAGGTGGCCGCCGGCGAGCGCGTATTCGATGCGGCCCTGCTGCGTCATAGCGAGATTGGCGCCTTCGCCCACCACCCTGGCGCGAATGGTCTTGCCGGTGATGCGGATCGCGTCGTTGGCCTTGTCGCCGGCTTCGGTGTCGGTCTCGGCGCTGCCCTTCACATAGGTGCCGATGCCGCCGAACCAGAGTAGGTCCACCTCGGCCTTGAGGATGGCGATCATCACCTCCTGCGGCGTCACCGGATCATTGCCGAGGCCGAGCGCGCGCCGCGCCTCCTGGAACAGAGCGACGTTCTTGAGCGAGCGGGAGTAGACGCCACCGCCTTTCGACAGCAACTCCTTGTTGTAGTCCTGCCAGCTCGAGCGCGGCAGGTCGAACAGGCGCTGACGCTCGGCCAGCGCCTTCTTCGGATCGGGATCGGGATCGATGAAGATGTCGCGGTGGTCGAACGCGGCGATCAGGCGGATCTGCGGCGACAGCAGCATGCCGTTGCCGAAGACGTCGCCGCTCATGTCGCCGACACCGACGACGCTGAAGGGCGACGCCTGGATGTCGCGGTCGAGCTCGCGGAAGTGGCGCTTCACGGCTTCCCACGCGCCGCGCGCGGTGATGCCCATCTTCTTGTGGTCGTAGCCGTTCGACCCGCCCGACGCGAAGGCGTCGCCCAGCCAGTAGCCGCGCGACAGCGAGATCTCGTTGGCGGTATCGGAAAAGCTCGCGGTGCCCTTGTCGGCGGCGACCACCAGATAGGGGTCGTCGCCATCGCGCCGGCGCACGTCGGGGGGCGGCAGCACGACCGCTCCCTCGAGATTGTCGGTGACGTCGAGCAGGGTGCCAACAAAGATCTTGTAGCAGGCGGTGCCTTCGGCCTGCACCGTCTCACGATCAGCGCCGGGCCGGATCTGGCGCGGTACGAAGGCGCCCTTGGCGCCCACCGGTACGATGATGGCGTTCTTGACCTGTTGGGCCTTGACCAGCCCCAACACCTCGGTCCGGAAATCCTCGGGCCGGTCCGACCAGCGGAGGCCACCGCGGGCGATGGCGCCGAAGCGCAGATGGAGGCCCTCGACGCGAGGTGAATAGACGAAGATCTCGCGATAGGGCCGGGGGGCCGGCAGGCCGTCGACCTTGGAGCAATCGAACTTGATGGCGAGGGCCGGCCGGCGCTGCCCCGCGCCGTCGCGCTGGAAGGCGTTGGTGCGCACGGCAGCATCGACGAGGTTCAGCACTCGGCGAATGATCCGGTCTTCGTCGAGCGAAGCGGTGGCCTCGAGCGCCGCGGCGATCGCCGCCTGCGCCTCGGCCACGGCCTTCTCCCGGTTGCCGGAAAAATTCACATCGAGCTGGGCGTGGAACAATTGCACCAGCGCTATGGCAACATCGGCGTGCAGGTTCAGGACCTGGGCCAGATAGGCGCGTGAATAGGTGACCCCGACCTGCTTGAGGTAACGCATCAGCGCCCGCACGATGGTGACGTCGGTCCAGTCGAGCCCGCCGCGCAGCGTCAGCTGGTTGAGCGCGTCGCTCTCGGCCTCGCCCTGCCACACCGCAAGAATGGCGTTCTCGATGAGGTGCGCGCGGTCGGCGAAATCGTCGGGGCTGACGCCTATGGCATCGAGCACCATCTCGTGGATGAAGCAACCGGCCGAGTCCGCCGGCGAAATGGTGTAGGTGCGCTCGTCGATCACCCGGAAGCCGAAATTCTCGAGCATCGGCACGCGGTCGCTGAGCGGAATCGGCCGGCCCCGGTGATAGACCTTGAGCCCGTAGGCGCCGTCGTCGCCGACCCGGGCGCTCAGCTTCAGCGCCAGGCTGGTTTCGCCCTCGAGCCGGTCGAGCACGTCGATATCGACCATTGCCTCGTCGGCGCTGTGCCGCGACTGGTAGGCCGTCGAGAACGCCTGCAGCCATGGCGCGATCCGCCGCTCACCGGCGGCTCGCACGAGCCGGTCGGCAAAGGTCAGAATGATGTCGCCGACGGCAGCCTCGAGGCTGTCGCGCGACGGGCGCGGGGTCTTGCCGCCATTGCGGCCGAGAATGAAGTGGACGCGAACCAGCTCGCCTTCGGGGAAGTGCGGGTAGTAGGCGGAGACGCGGGCCTCGTACGTCCTGGCGAGGTAGAGCCCGATGCGCTCGCGCGCTTCGGAGGTGTAGCGGTCGCGTGGTACGAACACGAGCACGGAGACGAAATTGTCGAAGCGATCGATACGCGGCAGGACCTTCACCCGCGGCCGGTCGACCAGCGCGGCAATCTCCTTGGCATAGTCGAACAGCATGTCTTCGCTGATCTGGAACAGCTCGTCGCGCGGGTAACTCTCGAGCGCGGCCATTAGCGCTTTGCCGGCGTGGCTGGAATAGTCGTAGCCGGAGCGCCGCATGACTTCCGACACCTTGCGCCGCACCAGCGGCACTTCGGTGTGCGGCGTCGCCAGCGCCATCGAGGTGAAGAGCCCGACGATCCTTAGCTCGCCGTTCACCTCGCCGCCCTCGCGGTAAAGCTTCACGCCCACATAGTCCATGTGGGCGCCGCGGCGATGCACGCGGGTGCGCGCATTGGCCTTGGTGACCATCAGCGGCTCGGCTTCGTTGACGAAGCTCAGATGCTGCTCTGTCATCTCGACATAGTCGGCGCCGGAGCGGAGGAAGTGGAAGTCCTTGTCTTCGAGGACACCGATGCCGGTGGTGACGAGCGGCACGAACACCTTGTCGGCGCCGTCGCTGTCGAGGCGGTATTCGCGCATGCCGAGGAAGGTGAAATTGTGCTCTGCCAGCCAGGCGAGGAATTCCTTGCTCTCCTGGATGGCGGGACCCGGGGCGCGGGGCGGGTTGAGTTTCCAGTCCTCGACGACGCGGCGGACTCGCTCGAGCATCGTGCGCCAGGCCTTGGTGGCGCGATAGACCTCGGCCAGGGTGCCGTCGATCTCGGCCACCAGCTCGGCGCGGGCCGCGGCGTCGGGCAGGGGGTCGATGTGGACGATCAGCAGGCTTTCCTTGACGCTGACCGGTGCCTCTTCGTCGAGCACGCGGTGCGATTCAGGGTCGAGGTAGAGCACCGGATGGGCGATGAAGCGGATGTTGCCGCCCTTGGCGCGGATCGCTGCAAGGGTCGAATCGACGATGAACGGCATGTCCGTCGAAAAGATCTCGAGCTGCTCGGCGCGCCCGGCCTGCTCAGGCTCGAGGTCGAAGATCAGATGACTGCGGCCCTCGCGCTTGCCCAGCCGCGTATAGGTCTTGCGCAAGGTCGCCTCGAGCATCTCGGGCGAAAACAGCATCAGATCGTCGGGTGTGGTGGCGCCGACCGTGGCGGCAAAGAAGCGCGCGAAATTCGGCTCGGTTTCACTCAGCGCCTCGGCCCGATCAAGGAAGCCGCGCTTGATGTCGATGACAGCGTCCACGGTGCCGATGGCCCCCTCGACCATGACGGATCAGTCGACCCACACTGCCCCCAACGCCGGTTCATTGTCGAGGTGCGCGGTAAGACCTTCTAAGAAAATCAGCGTCATAGTGCCGTCATGGATCACTCCCCCCGCTCCGATCTTCGGAGCCTGCTCCGCTCGGGTCTCAGCAAGTCGCTGGTGTCGCTGTTCATCAAGGTGGCAACGGCGGGCCTGACCTATGGCATGTACGTCATCCTGTCGCGCGTGATGGGGGTGACCGAGTACGGCTATTTCGCCTTCGGCCTCAGCCTCGCGACGATTCTGGCGATCGGCGCCAATTTCGGTCAGCAGACGGCTATCCTGCGCTACTGGCCGGAGGCAATGGTGGCGGGCAAGCCCGACCGGGCGCTGGCGGCGCTCCGCTCGGGCGGTGCCCTGACGCTGATCGCCAGTGCCGTGGTGACGGTGGGCCTCATCCTCATCAGCGCCGTCGCCGGGGTCTTCGACAAGGATCCGGTCTGGCACCTCTATGCCTCAGCGAGCCTCATCCTGCCGCTGGCGCTCGCGGAATACTCGAGTTCGGCGCTGCGGGCCCAGGGGTCGGTGTGGACGGGCCTCAGCCTGCGCGATCTGGTCTGGCGGCTGGCGCTGCCGCTCCTGGTGGTAGCGCTCTACTATTCGGGCGTCACGCTGAGCGGCTGGGCAGCGCTGCTCCTTACGGCCGTCGTCCTTGCCCTATCGCTGGCGCTGCAGTTCATCCTGGCGCGCGCCCGTCACTACGAGATCGCGCCCGGCACCTCTGGCCTCAGGGCCTACTGGGCGGCCCATGGCAAGGCCAGCCGCTCGTTTTTTCTGGGCACGGTGCTCGACAGCGCGGCGCTCAACGTCGACATCATCTTCGTCGGGCTCCTGGTCGCGCCGGCGGCGGCCGGCGTCTATTTCAACGCCTTCCGCACCGCGGGGCTGCTAACGCTGTTCATGTTCGCCATCACGCTGGTCGTGGCGCCGATGGTTGCACATCACTACCACGCCGGCGAAATGCGGCGGGCGCAGGCGATCACCGCGCTCTGCGCCTGGGCGGGCTTCCTGTTCTCGCTGGTGGTGTTTGCCGGGTTCCTGGTATTCGGCGACCAAATCATGTCGCTGTTTGGCGGCAGCCACGAGCAGGGCAGGCTGCTGCTGATCATCCTCTCGATCGGGCTGTTGTTTGACGCCGCCACCGGGCCGTCGCGCATCGTCATGATGATGACCGGGCACGAACGTCAGTATGTCCGTATCTTCGGCGCGGTAATCGTCGCCGGCATGATCGTCCAGGTGCCGGTGATCATGGCGTATGGGGCGGTGGGCGCGGCAGTGGTCAACACCCTTGCCCGGATCGGCGCCCAGCTGGCCATCGCCTGGTACAGTCACAGGAAGATCGGTCTCGACACCACGCTGCTCGGCGCGTTCCTGGTGAACCGTTTGCCCGACCGCGCGGCTTGACCACGCCGCCCGCCCGGGCTTATGACCCGTTCACGACCAAAACCCCTTGAGACATGGGACTTTTTGCGATGAGCCGCACGCTGTACGACAAAATCTGGGATGACCATCTGGTCGCGAACAACCCGGACGGCACGTCGCTTATTTATATCGACCGGCACCTGGTGCACGAAGTGACGAGCCCGCAGGCCTTCGAGGGCCTCAGGATGAACCACCGCAAGGTGCGGGCGCCCGAACGGACGCTGGCGGTTGTCGACCACAACGTGCCGACCACCGACCGGAGCCTGCCCAATCCGGATCCCGAAAGCGTCATCCAGATCGCGGCGCTGGCCGAGAACACCAAGGATTTCGGCATCGAGTACTACGATGCCTTCGACAAGCGGCAGGGCATCGTCCACATCGTCGGCCCGGAGCAGGGGTTTACCCTTCCCGGCATGACGATCGTCTGCGGTGACAGCCACACGTCCACGCACGGCGCCTTCGGCGCCTTGGCGCACGGCATCGGCACGTCGGAGGTCGAGCATGTGCTGGCGACGCAGACGCTGATCCAGCAGAAGGCCAAGAACATGCTGGTGCGTGTCGACGGCCAGCTGCCGCCGGGCGTCACCGCCAAGGACATCATCCTCGCCATCATTGGCGAAATCGGCACCGCTGGCGGCACCGGCCACGTCATCGAGTTTGCCGGCGAGGCGATCCGCGCGCTCAGCATGGAAGGCCGCATGACGGTCTGCAACATGACCATCGAGGGCGGCGCCCGTGCCGGCCTGATCGCGCCCGACGAAAAGACCTTCGAGTACGTCAAGGGGCGGCCGCGCGCGCCCAAGGGCGAGGCGCTCGAGCAGGCCATCGCCTATTGGAAGACGCTCAAGTCCGACGACGACGCGCATTACGACAAGGTGGTCGTCCTCGACGCCGCCAAGCTGCCGCCGATTGTTTCCTGGGGCTCGTCGCCCGAGGACGTGATCTCGGTCACCGGCGTCGTGCCGAACCCGGACGACATCGCCGACGAGAACAAGCGCAGCTCCAAGTGGCGTGCCCTCGACTATATGGGCCTCAAGCCCGGCACGCCGATCACCGACATCAGCATCGAGCGGGTCTTCCTCGGCTCGTGCACCAACGGGCGCATCGAAGACCTGCGGGCCGCCGCCAAGGTGGTGGCCGGCAAGAAGGTCGCCGCAGGCGTCAACGCCATGGTCGTGCCGGGCTCTGGTCTGGTCAAGGAGCAGGCGGAGCTCGAGGGCCTCGACAAGATCTTCAAGGACGCCGGATTTGAGTGGCGCGAGCCGGGCTGCTCGATGTGCCTGGCCATGAACCCCGACAAGCTGAAGCCGCAGGAGCGCTGCGCCTCGACCAGCAACCGCAATTTCGAGGGCCGCCAGGGGTTCAAGGGCCGCACGCATCTGGTGTCGCCCGCCATGGCCGCCGCGGCCGCGATTGCCGGCCACTTCGTCGATATCCGCGACTGGCACTAAGCCGATCGCCGGGTGGGGACTCCCCGCCCGGCTTTGATCCCCCTCAGGTATCGAAGGGCAGCACCGGGCGCGGTGCGCCTTTGGCCTTGCGATACTCGTCGAACACCCCGGCATAGTCCTCAGGCGCGTAGGCGCCGAAGAACTCGCTGAGCGGGTTGGATTTTCGGGTCGGCTTGACCCCCATCTCCATCAGCAGCACGTCGAGATACTGGTGGAAGCGGTTGCTGACCCAGTAGGAGCGCGTCGGCTCGAAGATGGTGTTGGCGCGCTTCCAGTCGCGCACCTTGTGCGTGCTCTTTTCCATCTCGTCGGCTGAGGGCAGCACGATGCTGCCCTCCAGCATGGCGCCGAGCCAGGTCATCGCCACCTCGACACCGGGAATGTGGAAGGGGTTGTGGTTGAAGCCGGCAAAGGCCAGCCGCTCGACCCGCGGATGCAGCATGTGGCGATAAAGCTGTACGCCATCGCTGTGGGTGGCGATGTCGTTGCGGATGGTCTGGGGCAGGAACGGTAGCTGCGGCGTGCCGAAGCCGATGGCGAGAACCACCACATCGGCGGCGATTTCGGTTCCGTCCGACAGCAGCACCATGTCGGCGGTGAAACCGGTGATCGAGGCCTTGTGCGGCTCGATCCGGCCATTGGCGATCGAGGGATAATAGGCGTCGGGCGCCAGCGTGCCGCGCAACTGCTCGGTGACCGATTCCTTGGGCGTCACCAGCTTCATGCGGGCCTTCGCCTTGGGGTCGAGGCCGGGACGGCTCATCCCCGTCTGCAGCTTTACCATCCAGCCCACCGTCGCGGCGTAGCCGGTCGCCGTGGAGGGACGCTGGTGGATCAATTGGGCGAAGGCTCCGGGGTGCACCCAGGACGAGTTGTAGAGGGTCGACATCCGCGCCGAGCTGACATGGGCGATGTGCCGTCCCATCATCTTGCGCGGCATCAGCCAGCGCGGCTCGCGGAACACATGATGCACCTGTTTGGCCCGCTCGAGGGCGAACACCGTCATGTCGATGGCGCTCTTGCCGAAGCCGACCACGACCACCCGCTTGCCGTCGAAGACGCCGAGATCGGAGATGTCGCGCTCGGTGATGATGCGGCCCTTGAACAGGTCGCGGCCGGGTAGTGTCAGCTCGGGTTTTTCGTGCGTGTAGTGGCCGGCGGCGACGACGACGTAGTCGAAGCGCTCGGACCGATGGCCGTCGGGCGTGTCGAGTTCGACCGTCCAGCCGCCGGGGACTTCGCCCATCGCGGTCACGTTGTGGTTCAGCCGGATGTCGAGCTTGAAGTGCTCGGCGGCAGCGTGAATGTAGCGCAGCACCTGTTCGGCCGTCGGATGCAGGTCGTGCGGGAACGGCCAGTCGTAGTCGGTGATGTGATAATGGTCGCCGATGTTCTGCAGCCGTACATTGGGGTAGGTCAGCGCCCACACCCCGCCGATCACGGCGCTCCGCTCGAACAGCACCGTCTCGTGGCCGAACTTGTTGAGGGTCTTGGCGGCGGCAATGCCTGATATTCCGGCACCGATAACGGCAATTCGCATGGGGAACCTGACGAAAACAGAGGAGTTGGTGGACAGCGACACTTGGTCAGGGGCGAATAGGCTGGCTCTTCATCGGCAAATGCCGATATAAGGAAATCATGACCATTCCACTTTCCATACTTGATCTGGCTCCGGTGCCGGAAGGAACAAGTTCCCCACAGGCTTTGCAGAACATTGTGTCGCTCGCACGGCTCGGCGACCGCCTCGGTTATGCCCGCGTCTGGTACGCCGAGCACCACGGCATGCCCTCGATCGCGTCATCGTCGCCCGAGGTGCTGATCGCGACCGCGGCCGCTGCCACCGAACGGATTCACGTAGGCTCGGGCGGCGTGATGCTGCCTAATCACGTGCCGCTGAGGGTGGTCGAGACCTATCGCACGCTCAACGGCCTTCATCCGGGCCGCATCGACCTCGGCATCGGCCGCGCCGGCGGCAGTGACGGCCGGACGCTCAGCGCCTTGCGCTCGACCGACGGGAACTACTTCCCGCAGGAACTGGCCGAGATGTTCGCCTTCGACCAGGAGACGTTCCCGGCGGGCCATCCGTTCGCGCCGATCCGGGTGGTGCCTGAGGGCGTCGACCTGCCGCCGGTGTTCCTGCTCGGCTCGTCCGGGGCCAGTGCCGCGGCCGCCGGCGAGCTCGGCGTCGGCTACAGCTTTGCCGCCCATTTCAGCGCCACCGATCCGGCCCCGGCCATTGCCGCCTATCGGGCGGCGTTCCAGCCCTCGGCGCAGTTCGACAGGCCGCACGCCATCCTCGCCGTTTCCGCCCTGGTCGCCCCGACCGAGGAGGAAGCCAAATTCCTCTCGGGATCGCAGGCGCTGAGCTGGGCGCTGTTTCATTCGGGAGAACTGCGCAAGCTCGTCCCGCCGGAAACAGCCGCCGCGCATGACTACACACCGCAGCAGCGCTCGATCATCGACAAGCAGGGCCGGCTGTGGATCGTCGGTGACCCGCAGCAGGTCCGCGCCAGCATCGAGGCGCAGGCGACGGCCGCCGGCGCCGACGAGGTGATGGTGACGACGACGGTCTGGGGCCACGAGCTGCGGCTCAGATCCTATGAGCTGCTGGCCGACGCCTTTCACTAGCTGTCGAGCCTCTGGCTGACGAGCGGTGTGCCGCGCGCGGCTCGCGCCGCACGGTACTGCTCGATCAGGCCGGCGTAGTCGACTGCCCGGTAGGACTCGAAGAGATCGCGGATCGCCGGGCGCTTGCGGGCGCCCGGAACTCCGAGATCGGCGAGCATGACATCGAAGTACTGGTGGAAGTGGTTGGCGACGGTGTAGCTGCGCACCGTGTCGAACACGATGTTGGCGCGCTTCCAGTCGCGCACGCGCGCCGCCACGGCCTCCATCTCGGCGGCCGGCGGGAGCACGAGGCCGCCTTCGAGCACGGCGCCCAGCCAGGTCGCGGCGATCTCGGACGCGACGATGTGGAAGATGCAGTGGTTGAAGCCCACAAAGCCAACGCGCGGAATGCGCGGGTGGAGCGCGTGGCGGTAGAGCTGCACGCCGTCGGGTTCGGCCTCCATGAGGGCGCGATAGGCCGGTGGCAGGAACGGGAAGGTGGGGGTGGCATTGCCGATGGCGATGACCACGAGGTCGGCGGCAATCACCCGGCCGTCGGCGAGGGCGACGCCCTCTTCGACGAACTTCGCCACCTGACCGCGATGCGGGACGATCCGGCCGGCCGCGACCGCCGGATAATAGCCGGGCGGCGCCATGCTGCCGCGGAACTGGTCGGTCACGCCGCCCGGCGGATCGAGCGGGCGAAGCCGCTCGCGCGCCGCGCGGCTCCGACCCGGTCGCGAAAAGCCCGAGGCGAACTTCATGATGGCGCCCACCAACTTCCAGTAGGCGGGCAGGATCGGGCGCAGCCGGCGCTGGGCGTCGGCCTCAAAGGGCGAGTTCACCCAGGAGTGCTGCAGTATCGTCGAGGTGCGGGCCGCCATGACCTGGGTCATCGGCCGGCCGAACAGCCTCGTGGGGATCAGCCAGCGCGGCTCGCGGAAGATGTTATGCACCTCGAGCGCCCGGGGCGAGGCAAAGGTCGCGAGGTCGACGGCGGTCTTGCCGAGGCCAATCACCGCCACGCGCCTGTCGCGGAAGCGTTCGAGATCACGCATTTCGTGGTCGCGCAGGATTTCGCCCCTGAACCGCTCGCGGCCGGGCCAGTCGGGCTCGGCCCGATCCTTGGTGTGGTGGCCGGTCGAGATAACCACAAAGCCGAATTCTTCCTCGCGGACGCCATCCGGAGTGGTGATCCTGAGCAGCCAGCCGTCGGCGGTTTCGGTCAACGCCGCGACCTCGTGCGCCAGCCGCAGATCGAGCCCGAAATGTGCGATCGCTGCGGTCAGGTAGTCGCGGACCTGCTCGGCGGTGGGGTTGATGTCCGGCTTCTGCGGCCAGTCGAAATCACTGTAACGGTATTCGTCGCGGCTGCTCTGCAGCCTGACCCCCGGGTAGGTCGATGCCCAGACGCCGCAGGGGGAAGTGCTGCGCTCGAAGATCACCACCTGGTGGCCGAAGCGCCCGAGCGTCTTGGCCGCTGCGATCCCCGACACCCCTGCCCCAATGACGGCGATCCTCATCAGTGCCCCTGCACTTTCCGCCAGGCGGCGATGATGGCGTCGGCGCTCATGTCGATATCGGCTTCGGTGGTGGGGGCCGAGGAGACCGAGACCCGCATGGCCCAATCGCCGCGCCAGTTGGCACCGTTGACGAAGCAGGTGCCGTCCGCGAGGACCGCGGCGATCACCGCTTCGGTCGCCGCCTTGCGGGCGGCGGCGTCGCCACTGCCGAAGCTGACCACGAACTGGTTGAGCACGACGTCGTTGAGCACGCTCACGCCGGGCTCGGCGGCGAGGCGTTCGGCGAAGCGCCTGGCGAGGCGGCAATTGCCGTCCACCAGCTCGGCGATGCCGTCGCGGCCATAGGCCTTGATCAGCGCCCAGACCGGAATGCCGCGGGCCCGGCGGCTGAGTTCGGGCACATAATTGGCCGGCACGCGATCGCCCTGCGCCGTGGTCGGCAGGTAGGACGACCATTGCGTCATCGCCCGATTGAGAATGGCCTTGTCGCGGACGATGGCAAAGCCGCAATCATAGGGGACCTGCAGCCATTTGTGGCCGTCGGTGACCCAGGAGTCGAAGGCGTCGATGCCGTCGGTCAAATGCTTCAGCGCCGGCGTGGCGCGGGCCCAGAGGCCGAAGGCACCATCGACATGCACCCAGGCGTCATGCGCCTTGGCGATCGTGGCGATCTCGGCGAAGGGATCGAAATCGCCGGTGTTGATCTGGCCGGCCTGCGCGATGACGATCTTTGGTCCGCTGAGCGGCTTGATCGCCGCCTCGAGGGCCGATGGCAGCATGCGGCCCTGCGCGTCAGTGGCGATGCTGACGACGCGCTTCGACCCAAAGCCGATGAGCTGCAAGGCCGCGAACACCGAAGAATGGGCGTCGGCACCGAGCAGCAGATGCACCGGCGGTGCCCCGAACAGGCCGTCGGCGTCGGGATCCCAGCCGGCCTTGAGCAGCGTGCCGGTGCGCGCCGCGGCGAGGCAGGTGCCATTGGCGACGGTGGCGCCGGTCGAAAAGCCGATACCGCTCTGGCGCGGCAGATCGAGCAGGTCGAGCAGCCAGGCCTCGGCGACTTCCTCGAAGGCGGCGGCGGCCGGTGCCGTCGCGTGATAACCGGCATTCTGGCCCCAGGCGCTGACCAGCCAGTCGGCCGCGACGCCCGCCGGATGCGAGGCGCCCATCACCCAGGCAAAAAAGCGCGGGCCCACGGTCGGCATCAGCCCGCCTTCGGCCAGCGCCACCAGTTCATCGATGATCGCGGCGTTGTCGGCGCCCTGCTCGGGCAGCGGTGATGCGACGCGCTCGCGCATTTCGTGATAGCTGCGATGCAGTTTGGTGTCGGTCGCGACCGTCTCGCGATAGGCGGCAGCGTGCTCGAGGGTCAGCGCCAGCAGGTCTCTGAGTTCAGTCATTTTTCTCTCCCTCAGCAATCGGCCCGGCAGTGGTGTAAGTCATTCGCTGAATACCAGCTGAACGGCCCGAAAATATAGAATGCCGCCGCCGGGATGATTCTGCGCGCCCCGATGTTGGACGGCTCGGGCGGCTTATCCGCGCCACGTCGGGGGGCGACCGACGGAGGACAAGTTGTTTGAAAAATGGAGGGCGCGCCGGCCGCGCCGATTGGCATTGTTTGAACTTTCGCATCTCGACGCACATCTGCTGCGCGATATGGGACTAAACCCCGACGACTTTCGCGACGCCGCCGACGGGCGGCGAACGTCGCTCCTGTTCCAGCCGTTTCGCCACCCCCGTGCGGACTAGGGGGTCAGGCGCTCAGCCGCTTGAGGATGGCGGCGCCCATCTCTTCGGTGCCGACGGTCTTGCGGTTGGGCTGGGCGATATCGCCGGTCCTGAGGCCATCGTCGAGGACGGCGGAAATTGCCGCCTCGACCTGGCCGGCCAGCTCGACCATGCCGAAGGAATAGCGTAGCGCCATGGCAAAGCTCGCGATAGTGGCGATCGGATTGGCGATACCCTTGCCGGCAATGTCAGGAGCCGAGCCGTGGACGGGCTCGTAGAGCGCCTTGCGCTTGCCGGTCGCCTTGTCGGGCGCCCCGAGCGAGGCCGAGGGCAGCATGCCGAGCGAGCCGGTGAGCATGGCTGCGGCATCCGAGAGGATGTCGCCGAAGAGGTTGTCGGTCACCATCACGTCGAACTGCTTGGGGTTGCGCACCAGCTGCATCGCGGCGTTGTCGGCGAGGATGTGGTGGAACTCGATGTCAGCATAATCCCTGGCCACGGCCTGGGCGACTTCGTCCCAGAGCACGCCCGACTTCATGACGTTCTTCTTGTCGGCCGAATGCACCTTCTTGTTCCGGGTACGGGCAAGGTCGCAGGCGACGCGGACGATGCGGTCGATCTCGTAGGTCTCGTAGACCTGGGTGTCGATGGCACGCTTCTGGCCATTGCCGAGGTCGGTGATGGTCTTGGGTTCGCCGAAATAGACGCCGCCGGTCAGTTCGCGGACGAACAGGATGTCGAGTCCCGCGACGATCTCGGGCTTGAGGCTCGAGGCGTCGACGAGTGCGGCGAACGTCCGCGCCGGGCGCAGGTTGGCGAAGACGTTCATCCCCGCGCGCAACGCCAGCAGCCCCGCCTCGGGACGCTTGTCGTACGGCTGCTTCGC
>JANXSI010000076.1 GCA_025352765.1 Devosia sp.
TCGGTCGGGCGGCGGCACGGCGGGCTCGGGCGCTGCGTCGAAACCGTAGATCCAGTCCAGCCGGTCGAGGTGGCCCGTCGTGCCCTGGCCGCGGATCACCACGTCGCGGGCAATGGTGAACGGCCATTCGAGGTGGAACGCAAAGCCATTCGACTCCGAGATCTTCCGCACCTTGTCGACGCGCGCCCGCCGCATGGCCTCGAAGCGGGTGAACGCCGACGCGGCTTCGGGCTCCGTCATCAGCAGCGGCGCAAGGATCGCCGCGTCCTCGATCGCCATAGCGGCCCCCTGCGCCTGGAACGGCAGCATGGCATGCGCCGCGTCGCCGATGAGGCCGACGCCGCCGTCCGACCAGCGAGGCGCGTCGATCGTGTTGCATACCCAGTAGCCCCAGCTATTGGCCGCCACTGCCATGATCGCGTCGAGCATCTTGGAGGGAAGCGCCGCCCACGGCAGCTTCGGTGCCTTGGGAGGATTGGCCGGGTCGAGGCGGCCCGCCAGTTCCTTGACGAAGAGCGCGATGTTGAACTGTTTGCGCTGCGGCAGCGGGTAGCAGATGGCGTGATAACCCGGTCCCATCAGCAGCGTCGTTCGATCAGGAGGCAAAATGTTCTGTAACAGGTCCGCTGCGAGCGTTGTCCGCCAGGCAACATAGCCCGAATAACTGGCGGCCGGACCGCCGATCACCCGCGTCCGAGTTTCGGAGTTCACCCCGTCGGCGCCGACAAACGCGTGGACCCGGGCCGTGCGGGCATTGCCGTTCGCCTCGTCCACCGTCATCGACACGCCGCGCGCGTGCGTGACGGCGTCGAAACTGCGCACCCCGAACAGCATGTCGATGTTGGCGAAGCGTTTGCACGCCCGGTACAGCACCTCGACGAGGTCGGCCCGGTGCATCACCGCGTAGGGAACGTGGTAGCGTTCGCGCACCGTGTTCCCGAGCTTGAGCGTGACCAGCGGTTGCTTGGCGCGGAACGGGTAGACGTCGATGCCGAGCGGTTCAAAACTCCTCTGGCTGAGCGCTTTGTCGAGGCCGAGTTGATTGAGGACGCGCCGGGCATTGGGGCTGATCTGCAGCCCCGCGCCGACCTCCTGGACCGCCTTGTTGCGCTCAAGCACGACGACGGTGGCACCGAACTTGGCCAGGCCGAGGGCCAGGGTCATGCCGGCGATGCCGGCCCCGGCGATGTAGATGGTGCGGCCAGTATTGGCCATGTCAGCTCAGCTCAGGCGTGCTCGGCCTGGTACACCGCCGACAGCGGCTCCGAGGTTCCGGCCGCCAGCGACGCGTTGAATATGTAGTGGGTCGAGCAATAGGGGCAGACAATTTCGTCCTCTTTGCCCATGTCCAGGTAGATGTGGGGATGGTCGAACGGCGGCAGGGCACCGACGCACATGAACTCCTTGGACCCCACTTCGATCCGCTTCAGCCCCTCGGTATTGTGGAAATGCGGGGTGCTGGTGTGCGCCATCGGTCTGCCTTCGAGTCTGCGAAATCACGTGGCGCGACCATATAGGCCGGGCCGGGGGAAGAAAAGCTTGCGACTTGCGCAGCACCACGAGGTCGAAATCGGTTCTGAGCGCGCCCGTCGCCGATTCGAAAGGGAAGGGCTCTCGCTCGCCGGTCCGCACGTAGCCGCGGCGCTCGTACCACTCGATCAGCTTGTCGCGCAGGCTGATGACAGTGAGTTTCATCGACGTCGCCTCCCACAGTTCCCGGGCCGCCGCCTCGCAGCGAGCCATTACCGCCTTGCCAAGTCCGCCGCCCTGGGCGCCAGGATCGATGGCGAACATGCCGAAATAGGCGCCGCCGCCCTGCTTCTGAATCAGGGCCGACCCGACCAGCCGATCGCCGGAAAAGGCGGTAACGATCCGCGACTCGCCATCGTGTATCAGCCCTTCGACCTCGACGACGGAACTTCGCGGCCCGGTTAGCAGGGTCGACTCATTGGTCCAGCCCTTGGCCGCTTCCGGGCCGCGATAGGCGCGCTCGATAAGGGCCGCCACCTGAGGCGCGTCTGTGAGGCTGGCGAAGTCGAAGCGATAGGTGGGCGAGATGTCGGTCATTGCGGCGAAAACCATCACACCGGCGGTTTGACGGCAAGGGGCACAGTGCTAACAGACGCCTATGCCAAGCTTTGCCTCCGCCGGGATCGACATCGCCTACGAGATTTACGGGGAGGGCCGCCCGATCCTATTGATCCACGGCTTTGCCTCGTCCGGCATAGTCAACTGGGTGAACACCGGTTGGGTCGAGGCGCTCCAGAAGGCCGGATGGGCGCCAATCACCATCGACAATCGCGGTCATGGCGGCTCGCGCAAGCTTTATGACCCAAAGCTCTACTTCGCCCACGAGATGGCCGACGATGCCGCCCGTCTACTCGACCGTCTCGGACACGAGACGCTGCCGGTGATGGGTTATTCGATGGGCGCCCGCATCTCCGCATTTCTCGCGCTTCGCCATTCCATTCGCGTCAAGAGCGCGGTCTGGGGCGGGATGGGGATCAACCTGATCAGCGGGCTCGAGGACTCCGAGGAAATCATCGCCGCGCTCACCGCCGAGACGCTGGACGAGGTGAAAGGGGCGACCGGACGGCAATTCCGAATCTTCGCCGATCACACCAAGGCCGATCGCGCTGCCCTCGCCGCCTGCATGGTGTCGTCCCGCGAGCCAATGCCGGCGTCCGAGGTAAAGAAAATTGCGCAGCCGACGTTCGTCGCCGTTGGCGAGAGCGACGACATGGCCGGCGACCCGCATGCGCTGGCGGACTTGCTGCCAAACGGGGAAGCCTTCGTTATCCCCAAGCGCAATCACATGCTCGCAACCGGCGATCCCAAGTTCAAGACGGCCGCGCTGGCTTGGCTCGCAACGCACGGCTGATCCTCGCGCGCCGTCAAATGTGAACCATTTAGCGCCTTCGAGCTTGGTTCTTGAGCATGAAATGCCCTATATCGGCGTTCTGCGATGGAGCCTTCGATGACCGTTTCCCTCAAGACCGTGACCCCGGCGAGCCTCGACCCCGTGTGGGCCGCTGTGCAGGCGAACGCGCGCGAGATCGTGGCAGGCGAACGGAGCCTGGCGTCCATGGTGATGGCCAATGTGCTCAATCATGACAGTTTCGAAGATGCCCTCGCGCATCGGCTGGCGGAGCGGCTCGGGGACGCCGACGTTTCCGCCGATCTGGTGCGCCAGGCCTTCCACGATGCGCTGCTGTTCCGCCCCGAAATCGGCCAGGAGGCGCGCGCTGATCTTGCCGCGACGCTCGAGCGGGATCCTGCAACACACCGCGCCATCGTGCCTTTCCTTTATTTCAAGGGCTATCAGGCGATCCAGACGCACCGCTTTGCCAACGCCTTGTGGCTGATGGGCCGCAGGGATTTCGCGCTCTTCATTCAGAGCCGCTCCAGCCAGGTGTTCCAAGTCGACATCAACCCCAATGCGCGGATCGGCAGGGGCATCATGCTCGACCACGCCACCGGCTTCGTCGTCGGCGAGACCGCGGTGATCGGCGACCACGTTTCGATCCTGCAAGGCGTGACGCTCGGCGGCACCGGCAAGGCGGACGAAGATCGCCATCCCAAGATTGGCAACGGCGTGCTGATCGGCGCCGGAGCGATCATTTTGGGCAACATCAAGATCGGCGAGTGCGCGCGCATTGGCGCAGGCTCAGTGGTGGTCAAGGAAGTGCCGCCGCGCGTCACAGTCGTCGGCGTGCCGGCCCGGATCGTAGGCGAAGCAGGGGCTGCTCAACCTGCCTCGGTGATGGACCAGGTCGTCTCGCTCCCCGACCTCAGCGGCTGAGCCGCAAGGCTACGGTCAACCCCCTAATGTGATCGACGCCCTTAGTTCCGGGTTGCCCGGGGCGTCCGAATGCCTATTGTGGCGGTCCCTGAACGACCCGCGGAGCCGTCGCCTTGAACCACGCCGAGATCATCAAACTGCAGACCTACCTGCAGGAGAAATTCAACAACCGCGCCATCGACGT
>JANXSI010000077.1 GCA_025352765.1 Devosia sp.
CACATCGTCGCCGAAGCGGGTGTGGAGGGTTTCGTGCAGATCGCCCAGCGCGTCGACGAGACCGAGATCGAGGCCACGCACGCCGCTCCAGAACTCGCCGGTGAACAGCTGGTCGTCGGGCACCTTGAACTTGCCGTCGCGTCGGGATTTCACCCAGTCGATGAACACCTGGTGGATGTCGAGCTCCATCTGCTTGATGCGCTCTACGTCCTCGGGCTTTTCGGGGAGGAAGGGATCGAGCGTCGACTTGTTGCGGCCGGCGGTGTGGACGCGGCGTTCAACGCCCAGCTTTTCGAGCGTACCTGTAAAGCCGAAGCCGGCAAAGATCACGCCGATCGAGCCCACCACCGAGGAGGGATCGGCGATGATTTCGTCGCCGGCGGTAGCGATGAAATAGCCGCCCGACGCGGCGGCATCCTCGACGAACACGAGAACGTGCTTGTTGTGCTCGCGCGCCAGGTCGCGGATGCGCTTGGCGATGAGCCGGGACTGCACCGGCGAGCCGCCCGGCGAAGTGACGATGATGGCGACGGTCGAGCCGCCCATGGTGAAGGCCCGATGGAGAAGCGGCGCGACCGACTGGATGTTGAGGCGGCCGGGGCGCTGGTCGGCAGCGATGACGCCGGCAAGGCGCACCACCGGGACCACCGGACCGCCGCGGCGGAACGGGCGGGTCAGCCAGCCAAGAAATCCGGTCAATTTCGCCATGGACGAGCCTCTGAGACGCCGTGATTTAAGGTGGTCACGCGGCGATTACCAGTGCAAGCGGTCGTGCCCACGGAAGATCGCCTCGAACTCGGGCGAAAAGCCCTGGCTCGCCGGAGCGTGGAGCGCCCGCGAGGCCAGAAGCCGCAGCGGCGCGCGCGACCCCTTGATGCCGCGCACGAGGATGCGGTGGGCCGCTTCGCCCTCCCGCGGCAGGAGCGGCAGCACGGTCAGCGCGCCGAACCGGGCGTCGAAGGCCGCAAGCAGCGCCGCAAGACGGTCGGCGACGTGTATAAAGACGATTTCACCGCTCGGGGCGGCGTGGGCGGCAGCGGTCTTGACCCAGAGGTCGAGGGTTTCGGCTGGCATGTGGCGGGCGGCGGCGCGTTTTGCCGCGGGGGCGGTGCCGGTTTCGAAGAACGGCGGGTTGGCGATCACTGCGGCAAAATGGTCGGCCGGGAGCCCGGCGGCGGTGCGGGCCCGGCCCGGGGCGGTCACATCGACGCCTAGCACCCCGGCGCGGCCCGCAAGGCCGTTGGCCGCGAGGTTTTCCGCCGACAAGGCGGCCATCGCCGGATCGGACTCGACGAGGGTCGCCGTGGCGGATTCGTTGAGACACAAGGCGACGAGCGCGGCGGTGCCGGCCCCCGCCCCCAGATCGAGCACGGCGCCAGAACCCGGGGCAATGGCGGCGCCCAGCAGCACGGAATCGAGGCCGGCGCGAAAGCCCGAACGCGGCTGCGCGATGGTCAGCCGGCCACCCAGGAAGGCGTCGTGCGTGACCTCGGCGGATTTTACAATTTCGGCGCCGTGGGCTAGGGACATCTCAGTTTCGGGCTGTTGCCGTGCCGACCATACGGGTTTGCGGGCGCGGCTCCAATGGGCCCCGACGAACGGCGGCAGAGGTTTCAATGGTCGTTTCGGCAGCAGCAGCCAAGGAGGAAGCGGGCCTCGGCGCGCTCGACCGCCTGCTCGCGGCGACCGCCGCCGAGATGGAAAAGGTCAATGCGCTGATTTTGAAGCGCGCCGATTCCCATGTCGAGATGGTGCCGCAACTGGCGCGCTATTTGATCGAGGCCGGCGGCAAGCGACTGCGGCCGATGCTGACGGTGGCAGCGGCGCTGCTGTTCGATGCACCGACCGGGGCGCAGACCAACTACGCGGCGGCGGTCGAATTCATGCACAATGCCACCCTGCTCCACGACGACGTGGTCGACGAGAGCGACATGCGGCGCGGCCGGCCGGCGGCGCGCATGATCTGGGGCAACCAGGCGAGCGTCTTGGTCGGCGACTTCCTGCTGGGGCAGGCATTCCTGATGATGGTCGAGACCGGCAAGCTCGATGCGCTCGGCGTCCTCGCCAGCGCCGCCACGGTGATCGCCGAGGGCGAAGTGTTCCAGCTGAGCAAGGCCGGCGATCTCGCGGCGACCCCGGCCGACTACGACCAGGTGATCCGCGCCAAGACTGCAACGCTGTTCCAGGCGGCGGCAGAAGTTGGCGCCATGGCGGGCGGAGCAGACGAAACCGGCCGCGCGGCGCTTCGCGAATATGGCCTGCAGCTCGGCCTCGCCTTCCAGCTGGTCGACGACGTGCTCGACTATCGCGGCGAAGCGGGCGCCATGGGCAAGAACACCGGCGACGATCTGCGCGAAGGCAAGATGACGCTGCCGGTGATCCTGACGCTGGCCGACGCCAATCCGGCCGAGCGCGAGATCATCGCGGCGGCGCTGGGCAAGCCCGAGGCGAGCGAGACGGCGCTCGACCAGGTGGTCGCGATCATGAACCGGCACAATGCGTTGGGCCGGACAGTGGACAAGGCGCATGAGCATGTGCGGCTCGCCCGCGCGGCGCTGGAGCCGGTGAAGGCGTCCGGCATGCGGACGATCCTCAGCGACATCGCCGAGTTCTATGTGAGCCGGGCGTACTGAGCGACCATGGCGCGCCAGCGGGCGGTGGCGATATCGTTCGTTGCCCGGGTTATTGAGTAGCGCGGCCCTCCCCCTACTTCTTCGCGCCCATCCCAGACGAGCACTCAGGAGCAATTCGGCATTTGGCGAAAGTCGTCAGCTATGGCTGGGGGGTGATCCCGGTTGTGGCAACTGCCGGCGCGGTGACGTTCAGCACGTCGCTGTTACCCAAGGACGGCGCCTACCTGCTGCCTCTAATGGATGCCGTGCGGCGGCGACTTGCGGTGACGGCCGGCGATGTTGTCGAGATCGCCATGACTATAGGTCGCGGCTAGATTTTCTGTGCGCCGTCGCAGTGATGCGGCGCCGGGCCTGCTTGGGGTTAGGCTTCACCCCTCACCCTCCCCTCTCCCCTGAGGGGAGAGGGTACGATCGCAACTCGTTCCCAGGTCGGGGCTATCCGAATGCGCTAGAGCCGCTCTGCCAGCCAGGCCAGTTGCGCGCGCTCCTGGAAGGCCCCGCCGCCCTCGTGGTCGTTGAAGCCGTATTCGTTGATGGTCTTGTCGGCGCCGGCGAAGGCGTTGTAGGCGGCAAACACCGTCGAGGGCGGGCAGATGGTGTCCATGAGGCCGACCGAGAACAGCGCCGACGCGGTGCTGCGGGCGGCAAACAGGACGCCGTCG
>JANXSI010000669.1 GCA_025352765.1 Devosia sp.
TGCATGCGGATCCCCTGGGCAGCCAGCCGGACGGCCACCCTGCATTAATTGCCCAGTCTTGCCGAACGATTGTGCAAATTGCGAGGCGAAGGCGTGAAGTTCGGCTGTGATTAACGATGCCTTAACCATCGACCGGCAGAATTTGCCTATCGTGGTGAACAGAGTCTGAAGATGGCCGTCTCAAGCATTTCGATCTTCCAGGCGCTGAGCGACAAGATGCGCTGGCATCAGGCGCGGCAGGGGGTGCTGGCCGAGAACGTCGCCAATGCCGATACCCCCGGCTACATCGAAAAGGACCTCAACCCCTATTCGTTCGAGGATCAGCTCAAGTCGGTGGCGACGATCACCACCAGCACCACGAGCCCGATGCATATTTCGGTCTCGAGCGATGGCGGCACCGGCGGCTTCGGCTCGCAGTCGTCGCCGTTCGAGATCACGCCCAGCGGCAATGGGGTGACGCTCGAAGACGAGATGATGAAGGTCGCGTCCAACGACATGGACTACCAGGCCGTCACCAGTCTCTACACCAAATCGATGGCCATTCTGCGCACCGCGCTCGGCCGGGGCTGAGGATAGGCCATGAGCGACTTTCTTTCATCCCTCAAGATCGCGGCCACCGGCCTGCATGCGCAGAACGCGCGCATGCAGATCATCGCGGAAAACCTCGCCAACGTCGACTCGGCGGGCAAGACGCCGACCGACAACCCGTACCGGCGCCGCATCCCGACCTTCCAGGCGGTGATGGATGCCGATGCCGGCGGGCAGATCGTCAAGATCGGCAAGACCGCGCTCGACATGTCGGACTTCAACATGCGCTACGAGCCCGGGCACCCGGCAGCCAATTCGGCCGGCTACGTCAAATACCCCAATATCGATCCGCTGGTCGAAGCCATGGACATGCGCCAGGCGCAGCGGACCTACGAGGCCAACCTCAATGTCGTGACCACGACGCGCCAGATGCTGAGCCGCACGCTCGATATCCTCAAGAGCTGACGACGACGCGGATCGCCGGCCTCCCGCCAGGGTCCAACAGAAAGCTAGAATCAGATCATGAGCATCCCGTTCAACGCCGTCGCCTCTGCCTACAGCAATGCCTCCAAGCTCATCGGCGACAGCGCGAAGAGTTCATCCGGTGCCGCAGGGAAGGGCGCCCAAGGTACTGATTTCGGGAAGATTCTCTCCGATCAGCTGCAGGGCGTCATGGATGCCGGCAAGAAGAGCGATCAGATGTCGCTTGATATGGTCAACGGCAAGGCCAATGTCGTCGACGTGGTAACCGCCATCAGCCAGACGCAGCTTGCGATGGAGAGCATGGTGGCGGTGCGGGACAAGGTGATTTCCGCCTACGAGGAAATCATGAGAATGCCGATCTAGCGGTCGGCGGCACAGGGACGACGACGATGGACGGCGCACAAATTCTCGATATCGGCCGCGACGGCATCTGGGTCATGATCCTGGTGGCCGCCCCGATGATGACGGTCGGCCTCGTGGTCGGCATCGTCATCGCGCTGTTCCAGGCGTTGACGCAAATCCAGGAGCAGACCCTGGTGTTCGTGCCCAAGATCCTCGCGATCTTCGTGACCATGGTGATCGCGCTGCCGTTCATGGGGGCGACGATGTCGGCCTACATGGTCAAGCTGGCCGATCTGATCGTGACCGGCGGATGATCTCGCTGAACTGGCTGCCGTCGACAGCCTATTTCTACATCCTGATCTTCGCGCGCGTCGGCAGCATCCTCATGCTGATCCCGGCGCTGGGGGAAATGACCATCCCGGCGCGCATGCGGCTCAGCTTCGGGCTGGTCTTCAGCCTCGTGCTCTATCCTCTCATTGTGCCGTCGCTGCCGCCGCTTCCCGAGAACGTCCTCACCATTCTGGTGTATCTGCTGCATGAGCTGGCGATCGGGCTGATCATCGGGGCGATCACGCGGCTGGTGACGATGGCGGCGGCGGTCGCCGGTTCGGTGATTGCCTACCAGACGGGCCTGTCGGGCGCACAGGGACCAGATCCGATCAATGGCGGGGCGCAGGGCGCTCTGATCGGCGCGTTCCTGTCGATGCTGGGGGTGACGCTGATCTTTGCCACCAATCTTCATCATGTGGCGCTGATGGCGATCCGCGACAGCTACATGATCTTTTCCCCGCGCGATCCGCTGATGTTCGGCGATGCGGCGCAACTGGCCATCCAGTCGGCGGCATCCGCCTTCGTCATCGGCATCCAGATGTCGTCGCCGTTCATTGTGCTGGGGCTGGTGTTCTACCTGGGTATGGGGCTGTTGGGCCGAATGATGCCTCAACTGCAGGTGTTCTTCGTCGCGATGCCGGCCACCATCTGGGTGGGACTGATCCTGTTTGCGCTGCTGATCAGCATGATCATGGGCTGGTACCTGACGCATTTCGAGAATGTGCTCGCCGAGTTCCGGGGGGCCTAGGTGAGCGACGACACCGAGCAATCCTCAAAAACCGAAGACCCCTCACAGAAGAAACTCGACGATGCTCGCAAGCGTGGCGACGTCGCCAAGAGCCAGGAGGTCAACAACTGGTTCATGATCGCGGGGTCGGGGCTGCTGTTCTCGATGATGGCGGCGCCGACCGCGGCGGGGCTGATGGGCAGCCTCAAGGTTCTGATGGCCAACGCCGACCAGTTCGACGTGGGCGGTAACGCCCTCGGGGCGTTTTTCGGCACGCTCATGGGGAGCGTCTTCATGGTCGCGCTGGTGCCGCTCGCGGTGCTGGCGTTCTGTGGCGTCGCGGCGAACCTCGTGCAGCATCAGCCCCTGCTGTCGCTCGATCCGATCCTGCCCAAGTTCAGCAAGATCTCGCCGCTGGCCGGCGCGAAGCGGCTGTTCTCGCGCGAGGCGGCGGTCAATTTCGTCAAGGGCCTGGTCAAGCTCGGGGTGGTGGCCGGTGTCATCGCCGCGGTCTGCTGGCCGGAGCGGGACCGGCTCGAGACCATGATCACCATCGATCCGGCGATGATCCTGCCGACCTTCCAGGAAATGGGCGTCAAGGTGTTCGGCGCGGTGCTCGCGGTGGTCACGGTCATCGCGCTCGCCGATTTCGTCTACCAGCGCAGCCGCTGGTGGAACCGGCTGAAGATGACGGTTCAGGAGACGCGCGACGAATACAAGCAGATGGAGGGCAGCCCCGAGGTCAAGGGGCGCATCCGCCAGATCCGCAACGAGCGCAGCCGCAAGCGCATGATGGCGAACGTGCCCAAGGCGACGGTCGTGATCACCAACCCGACCCACTATGCGGTGGCGCTCAAATACGATCGAACGATGTCGGCGCCGCTCTGCCTCGCCAAGGGCGCCGACGACGTGGCGCTGCGTATCCGCGCCATGGCCAAGGAACACGACATCCCGATCATCGAGAACCCGCCGCTGGCGCGGGCGCTGTTTGCGGCGGTCGATGTCGACGAGGCGATCCCGACCGAGCACTTCAAGGCGGTGGCCCAGGTGATCGGCTTTGTCATGCAGATGAATACCAAGAAGCGCTGGCGCGCCTGAAGGTCCGAGGGGCTGGTGGCGGGACCTTTGTAATTCGCGGTCGTTGCGGTTGGGCGCTACCGGGCGAGTCGCCCATTTGCTAGTGCTAGGGACGCACGTGATTCGTTCATGTTGGGGTGTCGCATCGTTGTCGCGAAGACCGGTCTTTGTCAGTTCCGCGCGATGCTTTGAGGGCGGTGGGGATGTCCAGCATGCCGGCTGACGAGGATAGCTATCCGAGCCCGCTCATCGTGCGGTCGCGCAGCATCTCGGGTTTGTGGCGGGTACTGGCCCTAGCGGGGGCCTTCATCATCGTCGCGGTGGCCATCTCGACGCTGGGCGAGAGCATTCCGACCGATGCCATTCTGATCTTCGTTGGCCTGCTCGCCGTCATCGGGGTGTTCTGCCTGTTCGCCCTTGCCGCCGGTATCTTCCGGTTCTCGTCACACAGCGAGGATGTCCACACCCTTTCGGGCGCGGTCGTCGACAGCCTGCCGTTCGGCGCCGTGGTCAGCGATCGGGACGGCAAGATCGCCTACGCGAACGCGCAGTACGGTGAACTTGCAGGCGGCGTCAGCGACGGCGTGCCGGTGGGCGTGCCGCGGCTGTTCGCCGGCCAGGCCGAGGCGAGCGAAGCGCTCTACAGATTGTCGCGGGCGGCGCGCGACGGGCGCCCGGCGACCGAGGACCTGCGGCTGATCGGCGGGCTTGGCGGCGCGCTCGGCGGCAGCACCAAGCCGGTGTGGTACCGCGTCGCGGTCCGCGCCCTGCCGCAGGTGGACGGCGCGCGCAAGCCGCTGGTGCTGTGGTCGGTCGAGGACATCACGCGCGATCGCGAGCGGCAGGACAACGCGTTCCTCGAACTGCAGCGCGCCATCGACTATCTCGATCACGCGCCGGCCGGGTTCTTTTCGGCCGATCCGCAGGGCCGGGTGCAGTATCTCAATTCGACCCTCGCCGACTGGCTGGGCTATGACCTCGCCGAATTCGAAGCGGGCGGCGTCCGGCTCGCCGACATCATCCGCGGCGACGGCGCGAGCCTGTTGATGCGCGGCCGCGCCGACGGCGAGATCGGCACCGAGATCATCGACATCGACCTGGTCAAGCGCAATGGCACCTCGGTGCCGGTGCGGCTGCTGCATCGT
>JANXSI010000681.1 GCA_025352765.1 Devosia sp.
TAAGCGACCGGCCGAGGAATTTGCCATGAACGCACATCTGCTTCCGACGGGTTCGCCGTATTTTTCCGTCCCCGAAACCCAGCAGCCCGAGCGGCACACGCTCTCGGTGCTGGTCGACAATGAGCCGGGAATCCTGGCCCGGGTGGTCGGGCTGTTTTCGGCCCGCGGCTACAACATCGACAGTCTCACGGTCTCCGAGACCGAGCACGACCGCGGCCTCAGCCGGATCACCGTCGTGACGGTCGCAACACCCAAGGTGCTGACGCAGATCAAGCTGCAGCTCGACCGGCTGGTGCCGGTGCACCGGGTGCACGATCTCACCAGCGAGGGCCGGGCGCTCGAGCGCGAGCTGGCGCTGATCAAGGTCGGCGGCATCGGCGAACTGCGCGCCGAGGCGCTGCGGCTGGCCGACGCGTTCCGGGCACAGATCGTCGATGCGACGACCGAGAGCTTTGTGTTCGAGGTGACCGGCAAGCCGAGCAAGATCGACAGTTTTATCTCGCTGATGGTGCCGCTCGGGCTGATCGAGGTGGTCCGCACCGGACTCGCGGCGATCTCGCGCGGCGCCGAGGGGATGTAGCGCTTTCGATCCGGTCCAAACGAAAAGCCCCGCCAGCGAGCCTGCTGGCGGGGCTTCGTCGGAAGGCGCCGGTTCGGTGGCTGGCTACTTCATGGCCATCGGCTTCATCATCATCGGCATCTTCATGGGTGCCTTCATGTCGGGCATGCCCATCTTCATCGGCTTCATGGGCATCGTCATCATGGGCGCCGGCATGTCCTTCATCATCATCCACCAGCCCGGCTTGCCGTGGAAGATCATCTTCAACGGTCCGTCGAGATCCATCTTGTCCATGGCAAAGCTTGCGGGCACGGCGGCGGTGACCAGCACGGCGGCGGTCAGAACGGTCAGCAGTTTCATTTCGATCCCTCCAGGTTGCGAAACAAATCGAGCAAATCAGAGCCGCTTGCTTCAAGCAATTCACGAGCAGGTGTTTTTGGCGCCCACGGCGGCTTCTGCGAACATTCATTCCGTAAATTTGATATTTGGGGGAAGACTGTTCCGCCCTGTGGCGACGATGGCAATTCATGATATTGCCGCCCCCGACCTTGTCCGCCCTGGCCGCCCCGCCATCTCTGAGTGCCGCTCTCCATGACCCCTCCAAGTGCAAATCTTCGCGGCATCGGCCTGATGGTGCTGGCGACCGGCGTGTTCTCTCTCAACGACGCGCTGATGAAGCTCGCGACCGTCGGCTTGCCGCCCTTCGAGGTTCTGTTCATCCGCGGCGTGTTTGGTTCGCTGTGGGCGTTGCCGGTGGTGCTGCTCAGCGGCAATGGCCCGCAGATTAGGCACGTAGTGGACCGCTGGGTGCTGTTCCGGAATCTCTTCGAGTTCCTCGCCGTCCTTTGCTTTGTGGTGGCGCTGGCAAGACTCCCCATCGCCGATGTGACGGCACTCGGCCAGATTTCGCCGATGCTGCTGCTGCTGGGGGGCGCGGCGATCTACCGCGATCGCATCGGGGTGACCCGCATGACGCTGATCGGGCTTGGCTTTGTCGGCGCGGTGCTGGTGGCGCAGCCGGGGGCCAACGGCATTTCGCCCTATGCGGTGCTCGGTCTCCTGTGCGCGGTCGGCACGGCGGCGCGCGACATCGTCGGGCGCAAGGTCAGCCCGGCCATCCCCACCATCGTCGTCGCCTTTGGCACGCTGCTGCTGGTGGCAGTCGGGGCAGGGGTGGCGACCGCGGTGTTCGAACAGTTCGTGATGCCGTCGCCGCGTCACCTGCTGCTGCTCGCGGGTTCGGGCCTGTTCCTCGCGCTCGGGCATCTGTTCATTTTCATGAGCTACCGCACGGGTGCAACGTCGGCTGTAGCGCCATTCTATTACATGTTCGCGATCTGGGCGGTGCTGAGCGGCTGGTTCGTGTTTCAGACGCTGCCAAACGCGCTGGCGATCGCGGGAATCGTCCTGATCCTCGTTTCGGGCGTCGCGATCGTGCTGCTCGACGAGCGCCGTCGCCGTGCCGTTCCAGAGCTCGAACCGGTGGCGTGACGCCGCCGTCGATTTCGGGTATTTGGAACGCACGTTCCGATTGACAAGCAAACGGACAAGCTGTTGCATCCGGCGCACTTTCACCGGAGGCTTCCATGACCATTCGCTTCGCTCTGCTGGGGGCCGGCCGCATCGGCAAGGTGCACGCCAAGGCGATCACCGCCAATCCGGGCGCGCGGCTCGTCGCGGTGGCGGATGCCGTCGAGAAGGCGGCCAGCGACATTGCAGCGCAGTATGGCTGCGAGGTGCGCACGATCGCCCAGATCCTCACGTCCGCCGACATCGACGCCGTAGTGATCTGTACGCCGACCGACACGCATGCCGACCTGATCGAGCAGTTCTCGACGGCCAAGAAGGCGATCTTCTGCGAAAAGCCGATCGACCTCAGCGTCAAGCGGGTGGATGAGTGCCTCAAGGTCGTCGAAGCCAACAAGACGCCGCTGATGGTCGGCTTCAACCGCCGCTTCGATCCGCACTTCATGGCGGTGCGCGCGGCGGTCGAGGCGGGGGAGATCGGCACGGTCGAAATGGTGACGATCATTTCGCGTGATCCCGGCGCGCCGCCGGTCGAATACGTCAAGCGCTCGGGCGGCATCTTCCGCGACATGACGATCCACGATTTCGACATGGCGCGATTCCTCCTCGGCGAGGAGATCACCACGGTATCGGCGCAGGCCTCGGTGCTGGTCGACAAGGCGATCGGCAAGGCCGGCGACTACGACAGCGTTTCGGTGATGCTCAGCACCGCCAAGGGCAAGCACGCGACGATTTCCAACTCGCGCCGCGCCACCTATGGCTACGACCAGCGGATCGAAGTGCACGGCTCCAAGGGCTCAGTCGCGGCCGAGAACCAGCGCGCCGTATCGATCGAGATCGCCACGGAAAAGGGCTATACCCGCCCGCCGCTCTACGACTTCTTCATGACGCGCTACACCGAGGCCTATGCCAACGAGATCGGGGCGTTCATTGCTGCAGTCACCAGCAAGAAGAAGCCGTCGCCTTCGGGCAAGGACGGGCTGATCGCGCTGGTGCTGGCGGAAGCTGCCGTGCGTTCGGTGAAAGAGGGCCGGGCGGTCAAGGTCAGCGAGATCCTCGGCTGACGGTCATGACCCGATAGCCGCCCCGACGTCGCCGATGAAGCGGCGGACGCGGGCGGTGATTTCGGCCGGCGGGTCGGAAAAGCGCGCGGTGCCGTCGGGCTCGCCCATATTGCCGCTGATGACAAAGGCGCGCAGACCGTGCCGGGCGATGGCTGCGGCGCGGGCAATGCTCAGCCCGCCCACGACCTGCACGGAGGCCCGGTCGCCCGCCCGCGCAAAGACCGCGGCGGCGACCTCGTTGAAATAATCGGACTGCATCAGCTCGGTTTCCGCCACCCGGGCATCGACCTGAAGGTGAATGCCGATGCCGTCGACGCCCGCCTCGAGCATCTGCTCGGCGATGTCGGCGGCCGGCCCGGCGGGTCCCTGATGCGGCAGCAGGATATCGGCAAAGCAGAGCCGTGCGACATCGGGATCGCGCGCCTGGAATGCGTCACGCACGCGGCAGGCGGCGCGTGCCGTGTGCACGCCGGCCAAGGCGAGGAAGTCGATGATGTTTGCGCCGGCCTCGAAGACCGCCTCTGCTTCACCGGCGCCGCCGTCCATGGTCTTCATGTCGGCAAGCAGCACGGCCCCCGGAAAACGC
>JANXSI010000684.1 GCA_025352765.1 Devosia sp.
GGCGATATCGTTGCGGACGGTCCCTCGACCGAACTCGGCGATCTCGCGCTCGGCCGTAACGTGCTCGTCGCGTTCATGCCCTGGAATGGCTACAACTTCGAAGATTCGATCCTGCTCAGCGAAAAGATCGCCATGCAGGACGTTTTCACCTCGATCCATATCGAGGAATACGAAGTGATGGCCCGCGACACCAAGCTTGGGCCTGAGGAAATCACCCGCGACATTCCGAACGTTTCGGAAGAAGCGCTGAAGAACCTCGACGAAGCGGGCATCGTCCACATCGGCGCCGAAGTCGGCCCGGGCGATATCCTCGTGGGCAAGATCACCCCCAAGGGCGAAAGCCCGATGACGCCGGAAGAAAAGCTCCTCCGCGCCATCTTCGGTGAGAAGGCCTCCGACGTTCGCGACACCTCGCTGCGTGTGCCCCCGGGCGACGCCGGCACGGTGGTCGAGGTCCGGGTGTTCAACCGCCACGGCATCGACAAGGACGAGCGTGCCATGGCCATCGAGCGCGAGGAAATCGAGCGCTTGGCCAAGGACCGCGACGACGAGCAGTCGATCCTCGACCGCAACGTCTACGCGCGTCTCAAGGAAATGCTGTTCGGCAAGGCGGCGACCGCTGGTCCCAAGGGCTACGTCAACGGTACCAAGCTCAACGACCAGATCTTCGATGCCCAGCCGCGTTCGAAGTGGTGGCAGTTTGCCGTCGAGGACGACAAGCTGATGCAGGAGAAGGAAGCTCTCAACGCCCAGTACGAAGAGAGCCGCCGCCTCCTGGAACAGCGTTTCATCGACAAGGTCGACAAGCTGCAGCGCGGTGACGAACTGCCGCCGGGCGTGATGAAGATGGTCAAAGTCTTCGTCGCCACCAAGCGCAAGCTCCAGCCGGGCGACAAGATGGCCGGCCGTCACGGCAACAAGGGCGTGGTCTCGCGCATCGTCCCGGTCGAGGACATGCCGTACCTCGCCGACGGTACGTCGGTCGACATCGTGCTGAACCCGCTGGGCGTGCCCTCGCGCATGAACGTCGGGCAGATCCTCGAGACCCATCTGGGCTGGGCCTGCGCCGGCGTTGGTCGCAAGATCAACGACATGCTCAAGGTCTATCAGCAGAAGGGCGACCTCAAGCCGCTGAAGAAGGAGATCGTCTCCATCTTCGCCGGCGACAAGTCGGTGACCGAACTCGACGACGACTCGATGGCCCGCCTCGGCGAGCATCTGTCCAAGGGTCTGTCGATCGCGACACCAGTGTTCGACGGTGCCAAGGAAAAGGACATCGTCGAGATGCTGGAGCGGGCAGGGCTCGCCTCCTCGGGTCAGTCGACCGTCTATGACGGCCGCACCGGCGAGGCGTTCGATCGCCAGGTGACCGTGGGCTACATCTACATGCTCAAGCTCCACCACTTGGTCGACGACAAGATCCACGCCCGTTCGATCGGACCGTACTCGCTCGTTACCCAGCAGCCGCTGGGCGGCAAGGCCCAGTTCGGCGGACAGCGTTTCGGCGAAATGGAAGTGTGGGCGCTCGAGGCATACGGCGCCGCGTACACGCTCCAGGAAATGTTGACGATCAAGTCGGACGACGTTGCCGGTCGTACCAAGGTCTACGAAGCCATCGTTCGCGGCGACGACACGTTCGAAGCGGGCATTCCGGAAAGCTTCAACGTTCTGGTCAAGGAAATCCGCTCCCTCGGTCTCAATGTCGAACTCGACATGGCCGAAGACGAGCTGCTTGCCGCGCCCGGACACGAAGCGGAGCTCGAGCCTCCTCAGAAAGCGGCGGAATAACACCGCCGAGTTCGCTCTTCCTTTGGAAACACGCCGCGCGAGGCTTCGGATCTCTCCCGAAGACCTCGCTGAGGCGAGGAGATCACTAGATGCATAGCCACAATCACGTCATGGACCCGTTCAACCCCCAGGTTCCGGTGCAGATGTTCGATCAGATGAAGATCAGCATCGCCAGCCCCGAGAAGATCTTGAGCTGGTCCTACGGTGAGATCAAAAAGCCGGAAACCATCAACTACCGCACCTTCAAGCCGGAGCGGGACGGGCTGTTCTGCGCCCGCATCTTCGGGCCGGTGAAGGACTACGAGTGCCTGTGCGGCAAGTACAAGCGCATGAAGTTCAAGGGCGTCATCTGCGAAAAGTGCGGCGTCGAAGTTACCCTGAGCCGCGTCCGT
>JANXSI010000716.1 GCA_025352765.1 Devosia sp.
ACCTAACAGTAACGCGCGGGCAGATGCATCAAATATCTCGAACATCGTGAATCAGGGGCCGGATCTACACTCGCCAGGCGACGTCGAGGCGCTCGAGACCGTGGAAATGGTAGACGTCGTTGTACCGCGGCTCGCCGTCCAGCTTCAGGCCGGGCAGCCGCCTGAACAGCGTCGACAGCGCCACCTGCAGTTCGATCCGGGCAAGGGGCGCGCCGATACAGAAGTGGATGCCGGCGCCAAAACTGACATTCTGGCCGTCGTCGCGGAACGGGTCGAAGCGATCGGCATGTTTGAAGCGCAGCGGGTCGCGGTTGGCCGCGCCGAGCATCAGACCGATGGTGTCGCCCTTCTTTAGGCTCACCTCGCCGTCGAGCGTGACGTCGCTGAGCGCGTAGCGGGTGAACATGTGGAGCGGTGCGTCGTAGCGCAGGCACTCTTCGACTGTCGCCTCGGTCTGCGCTTCACTCGAAAACAGCGTCGTGGGATCGAGGCCGCTCTCGAGGATGGTTTTGACGGCGTTGCCGGTAGTGTGGACCGTCGCCTCGTGACCGGCATTGAGCAAGAGGATCGCGGTCGACACGACCTCGTCGTCACTGAGTTTCTGGCCGTTCACCTCGGTCGTCAGCATATGGGTGAGGAGGTCTTCCTTGGGCGCCCGGCGGCGCTCGGCGATGACCTCGGCGAGACAGGCCATGAAGTCTTCGGACGCCTTGTTGGCATCGAGTTCGGTGTCACGGGTGACGCCGAACATGTACATCTGCACCATCCGGTTGGACCAGTTGAGCAGTTGCGGCGCCATCTCCGCCGGTAGTCCGATCATCTCCGCGATGACGATGGCCGGGATCGGCGCCGCGAAGGCCTTGATGAGCTCGGTGCCGCCATTGCCCTCGAAGCCGTCGATGATCTCGTTGGCGAGTTTTTCGATGCGCGGCCGCAACTGCTCGACGTGACGCGACACGAACGCCCGGTTGACCAGGGTCCGCAGCCGGGTATGGGCCGGCGGCTCCAGTGTCAGCAGCGAGTATTTCTCCGTCAGGTCGAAGGCCGCCGTGTGGTCCTTGGGCGGCGGCCAGCCCAGTTCCTCGCGGGTCGCCACATGCAGGATCTGCCGGCCGAACCGCTTGTCGCGGAGCAGGGCGTTGACCTCCTTGAAGCCGGTGAAGCACCAGTGCCCATAGTCCTCCCAGACGAAGGTCGGGCTGGTCTGGTGCAGCGCCGAATAGAACGAATAGGGGTCCTGGTAGAACGCATCGTCACGGGGCTTTGCCGCGGCGCGGCGGGTGTCGGTGGCGATCGAGAAGGCGGTGGTCATGGGGCCAGCTTCAGATTTGTACGCAACTGTCCGAGGACAGCCCGCAGGGTGGATTGGGTGACGGTGCCGAGGCGCGTGGCGGCAGCCGCGTCGATGGTTGCGATCTTCAGCGGTCGCGCCACAGAGGCAACAGGCAATCCGGCACCAGCGAGGTCATCGGTCAGATCGACATCGCCCGGCCAGGAGCCACTCCCGGCACTTGTGATCATGATCACCCAAAGGAGGAGCCTATCGCCTCCGAACGCCCCGGCCGACACCACCAGTGCCGGCCGGGACTGCTGCGTGCTGCGATTGGTATAGGGAAACGGGACGCGGACGACGTCGCCCTGTTCAAAGTTTGGCATAGGCCCGCGCATCCGCCTCGCTGTTCCACTCATCGAACGTGGCGAATGGATCGTCGGGCGACACGGCACCGGCGCGCGTCACAATTACCCGGTCGCCGTCGATTTGGTAGGCGATTTCGTCTCCCTCCTCGAGGCGAAGCGCCGCGCGCACCGCCCGTGGGATCGTGGTCTGTGCCTTACTGCTGAGCTTGCTGGTGATCATGTTCGCTCCAGGCCCCAACGTAAGGATTTTCCTTACCGAGGGCAAGTCGCGTTAAAGCCCCGCGAGCAAAGACCTAGAATTTGAAGAAGTCTTTGAAATCGCCGATCTTTTTGTCCCAGAGCTTGACGTTCTGCTCGAACACGGCGATCGGCACGCCGTCGGCGGCCGTCAGCGAGAAATCGAGCGTCGGGTCGCTGTCATTGTCGAGCCAGACGCGCCCGGTGATTTGCTTGCTGTTCCACTCGTTGGCAAGGCTCATGGTCGTCCCGTCCTTGAGGTCGACGCTGACGGTAAAGAGCAGCGTGTAGCAATTGCTCAGCTTGTCGTCACAGTCGTAGAAGTCGACGAAGGTCTTGAGTCCGGAAATCTGCACCGTGATCGAACTGCGCCCAGACCCAAGCTTGTCGAGCTTGCCGGGGTAACCCAGTTGCCCCAGTGCGGCGACCACGCTGTCCGGGTCGGTCGGCGAAACGGTCGTGACGTCCTTGGCCACCGCCGGCATCGACACGAGTGCGATCGCGGCGGCAGTGATCAGGCTCTTATAGGTCATAGGCATCCCCCTTTGCTCTTGGCACCGTATCGTCGCCGGACTTTCCGGCGGGGTAAAGCCCTCAATATGGCGCGTTAGGCACGTTGCTGTGCCCACCATTGAATGGCGCCACAGTCCCGCCTATCTCTGCCTTTACCGCGCATTAAGGCCATCTCGTCTCACCTCGGCCATTCGCGCCGATTCGGCACTTCCAAATTCAGGGGCAACTCTCAATGAGAGACATCGTCGATACCTACACCAATTATCTCGTGCCCACGGTGGTCGAGCAAACCAACCGCGGCGAGCGGGCGTTCGACATCTATTCGCGCCTCCTCAAAGAGCGCATCATTTTCGTGACCGGGCCGATCGAGGACAACATGTCGTCGCTGATCATCGCCCAGCTGCTGGTCCTCGAGTCGGAAAATCCGAAGAAGGAAATCAACCTCTACATCAACTCGCCGGGCGGCGTGGTCACCTCGGGCCTTGCCATCTACGACACCATGCAGTTCATCCGGCCGCCGGTCGCGACGCTGTGCATCGGTCAGGCCGCGTCGGCCGCATCGCTGCTGCTGTGCGCCGGCGAAAAGGGCATGCGCGCGGCGCTTCCCAACGGTTCGGTGATGGTCCACCAGCCGTCGGGCGGCTACCAGGGGCAGGCGACAGATATCCTGATCCACGCCCAGTTCACCGAAAAGCTGAAGCGCCGGCTGAACGAAATCTACGTCAAGCACACCGGCCAGGACTACGACACGATCCACCAGGCTCTCGAGCGCGACAACTTCATGTCGGTCGAGCAGGCCAAGGATTTCGGCCTCATCGATTCGATCTTCGAAAAGCGCGCGGCACCGGAAACCGTGTGACATTGTCCGCATTAACGGTGAACGAAGCGAACACTGGAGTGTGACGTTCCTGTCATTGTGACCCGCCGGATCGGTCGCTAAGCTCGGTCCGGCAACATATTGTTTAAGTCTCGTGCGCTAGCTTTGATGGCTAGCGCAGGTTGGCGGGGGCTTCGGGCCCCTGAGGAGTGACGGATGTCCAAAGAATCTTCCACCGGCGAAACCAGCAAGAATACGCTGTACTGCTCGTTCTGCGGCAAGTCGCAGCACGAAGTGCGCAAGCTCATTGCCGGTCCCACCGTATTCATCTGCGATGAATGCGTGGAGCTATGCATGGACATCATCCGCGAGGAAAACAAAACCTCGATGGTGAAGTCGAACGACGGCGTTCCGACGCCGGCCGAGATCTGCAAGATCCTCGACGACTACGTGATCGGCCAGTATCGCGCCAAGCGCGTGCTCTCGGTCGCCGTCCACAACCACTACAAGCGCCTCCACCACGCCACCAAGAACCAGGACGTCGAGCTGTCGAAGTCCAACATTCTGCTGGTCGGCCCGACGGGAACCGGCAAGACGCTGCTCGCGCAGACTCTGGCCCGCATCCTCGACGTGCCATTCACGATGGCGGACGCCACGACCCTCACCGAAGCCGGTTACGTCGGCGAGGACGTCGAGAACATCATCCTGAAGCTGCTTCAGGCCGCCGACTACAACGTCGAGAAGGCCCAGCGCGGCATCGTCTACATCGACGAAGTCGACAAGATCAGCCGCAAGTCGGACAACCCGTCGATCACCCGCGACGTCTCGGGCGAAGGCGTGCAGCAGGCGCTGCTCAAGATCATGGAAGGCACCGTTGCCTCCGTGCCGCCGCAGGGCGGGCGCAAGCATCCGCAGCAGGAGTTCCTGCAGGTCGACACCACCAACATCCTGTTCATCTGCGGTGGTGCGTTCGCCGGCCTCGAAAAGATCATCGCGGCGCGCTCGGAAGGCTCGGGTATCGGCTTCAACGCCGTGGTCAAGGATCCGCATGACCGTCGCGTCGGCGATATCCTCAAGGAAGTGGCGCCGGAAGATCTGGTGAAGTTCGGGCTGATCCCGGAATTCATCGGCCGTCTGCCGGTGATCGCGACCCTCGAGGACCTCGACGAAACCGCGCTGATGCAGATCCTGACCGAGCCCAAGAACGCTCTGGTCCGCCAGTATCAGCGGCTGTTCGCCATGGAAGACACCGAGCTCACCTTCCACGAGGACGCTCTCAAGGCGATCGCCAAGCATGCGATTACCCGCAAGACCGGCGCGCGCGGCCTGCGTTCGATCATGGAAGGGATCCTGCTCGACACGATGTACGATCTGCCATCGCTCGACGGCGTCGAAGAGGTGGTGATCTCCGAAGACGTGGTGTCCAACAAGGACGCCCGCCCGCTCTACATCTACTCGGAGCGCAAGAAGGAAGAGGCGCTGCCCACGAGCGCCTGATCCATCGCAAGATAAATTGAAAACGCCGGGGTTCTGCCCCGGCGTTTTCGTTTGTCCGGTGTCAGGTCAGGCGACCAGTTCGGCGACCGGCAGCGGACGCGGTACGGGCATGTCGCCCAGCAGCGGCCCGAACAGGTCCTTGGGGTCGGCGACGTTCGGTACAAGGTCCATCGCATGCTCGTGGCGGCCGACGAGGTCGCGCACATAGCGCAGCGCGGCAAAATCCTCGATGGCGAAGCCGACCGAGTCGAACACCGTGATGTCGTCGGGCGCAACACGCCCTTCAGCCTTGCCGGCGAGCACCTGCCAGAGTTCGGTGACGGCGAAATCGGGCGCCATCTGCTGGATCTCGCCCTCGATGCGGGTCTGTTCGGGGAATTCGACGAACACCTTTGCCAGCCGCAGGATGTCGGGGTGGAG
>JANXSI010000745.1 GCA_025352765.1 Devosia sp.
ATTTCATCGACCAGCTCGTGCGCGGCGACACCTTCGTCTTCGGTTCCGAGATCGTCGCCTATGAGGGGATGTTCGAAACCGAGGCCTATGTCTCGCGCTCCAACGCCAGCGACCCCAAAATCCCGTCCTACATGGGTGGCAAGTTCCCGCTGTCGACCCATCTCGCCCAGGGGGTGCGAAAGCTCCTCTCCGATCCGCACAACTGGGGCGTGCTCCCCGACCAGGTGAGCGACTGGCTGCGCTTGCAGAACGATGTCTCGGTGCTGCCGCCCGCCGACTCCATGCTTGTCGAGACCTTTCCGCGCGGCACCCTCAACTACATGGTCTGCTACCCGTTCGAGGGCCGGCTGGCGCACCAGACGCTCGGCATGCTGCTGACCCGCCGGCTGGAGCGCGCCCGCGCCCGCCCGCTCGGCTTTGTCGCGTCCGACTATTCGCTGGCGGTCTGGGGTCTCGGCGATTTCGGCGGGCTGATCCGCACCGGCAGGCTGTCGCTGGCCGAGCTCTTCGACGAGGACATGCTGGGCGACGACCTCGAGGACTGGCTGCACGAGAGCCAGCTGATGCGCCGCACCTTCCGAAATGCCGCGATCATCGCCGGGCTGATCGAGCGCCGGCATCCGGGCAAGGAAAAGACCGGCCGGCAGGTCACCGTGTCGTCGGACATCATCTACGACGTGCTCTACGAGCACGAGCCCGACCACATCCTCATCCAGGCGACGCGTCGCGATGCGGCGCGCGGCCTGCTCGACATCGAGCGGCTGGGCGTGATGCTTCGTCGTATCCAGAACAACATCGTCCACAAGTCCCTCGACCGAATCTCCCCGCTTGCGGTACCGATTCTGCTCGATATCGGCAAAACGCCGATCTTCGGCGAGGCCCGCGAAGGCGCGATGGCCGATGCCGCCGAAGAGCTGATGCGGGAGGCTTTGGGCAAAGATGTGGAGCAGCGCGGCAGTCGCCGCGCCGGCAAGTGAGGAGGCCACGGTGCTCCTGAACTTCGCCGGTCACATTTTCGAGCCGCTGCTCTCGGGCGCCCTGTTCTGGCGCGCCGAAAGCATGCTGCTCGTCGCCGATCTGCATTTCGAGAAATTCTCGTCCTTCGCCAGGAAGGGCCAGATGCTGCCGCCGTACGACACCGGCATGACGCTGAAACGCCTCGAGCGCGATCTGACGACCACCGGGGCGGAGCGTGTTGTGGCGCTGGGCGACAGTTTTCATCGCGACGAGGGCACGACGACTCTGCTCGATGCCGACCGTCTGCGGTTGCTGGCGCTCCTCGGCAGGACGCACTGGACCTGGCTCGGCGGCAATCACGATCCTGCGCCGCATGCGCTCGGCGGCATCTGCCTGCCGCAGCTCGAGCATCGCGGCCTGACCTTGATCCACGAACCCAGACGAGGCGCCCGCTCCACCATCGCCGGGCACCTCCATCCGGCGGCGACGGTCGCGTCCAACGGCCACGCCACCCGCCGCCCGTGCTTCGTCCACGACGGCAACATCCTGCTGCTCCCCGCCTATGGCGCTGGAACCGGCAGCATGAACATCCTCGGCCGCGGCTTCGACGGCCTGTTCGATTTCGCGACGCTGGAAGTGACCATGCTGGGCCGCAACCGGCTCTACCCGGTCAGCACCCGGCGACTGGTCGGCGGCCTCTAGTCCGCGTCGACCCCGATCGGCGCAAGCCCGGCCGAGCGGAAGGCGGCGAGCACCCGGGCGGCGACGAACACTTCCGTCCCGGCCAGGCCCTGCGAACAGAACAGCGACATCGCGGTGCCGCTCTGGCGGCCCGGCAGCTTGCCGGTGACGATGGCGGCGAGATCGGCCATGCGGTCATTCGCTGCGGTGCCGGCAAGGAAGAACGGTTTGCCGTACGCCCGGGTCTGTTCCGGTGAATCCGTCGCGATCAGGTCGGCGCCTTCCGCGATGTCGACGCCCACCTCGTGCACCCCGACGGTTTTCGACGCGACGGTGTTGATATGGACGCCCGGCTTCAGCCAGGCGAGCTCGATCACCGGCGTCGTGCTGATGGTGGCACAAAGGACGATGTCGGCGCCGTCGACCGCCGCTCGCGCGGAGGCCACCGCCCGGATGGGCAGATCAAGCTCATGCGTCATCTCGCGCGCGAACCGGGCGCATTTCGCGGCATCGCGACTGAACACCCGCACGTCCTCTAGCGTGCGGACCGCTGCGGCCGCAGCGAGTTGCGTGCGGGCCTGCGTGCCGGTGCCGACGAGTCCGACGATCGATGCGTCGGGCGCGCTCATGTGCCGGATGGCGACGCCGCCGATAGCGCCGGTCCGGATATTGCCGAGCCGCTCGCCGACGACGAGGCCCTCGAGCCTGGCGCTGTCGGTCGCCCAGACCGCGATCAGCTGCCGATGGACCGGCCCCGCGAACCGCTCATAGACCCGGAATCCGGCAACCCCGCCGCTGCCGATCGACCCGCCGATCGTGAAGGTCATGTCGCCATGGCCGGGAAAGCCCACCGTATGGCGGGCCGGCGCAATAAGTGATCCGCCGGCGCGCGCCACCATCGCGGCCTCGATGGCCTCGAGCGCGAGGCGCATCACCGGCACCCTGTCGAGATCCGCATCGCCCAGGACAATCGTCATCGTGCCAATCCTTGTCCCGTCGCTACCGCTTGAACACGACGCCCGCAAGCCAGCCAGTGCCCAGCGCCAGCGCTACGCAGACGAGGCCATAGAGCAGCGGCTGGGTTCTCGATGCGACGAAGATGAAGTTCTCGAAGCCGCTCTTGCGCACCGAGAAACCTTCGCGGTGTTCGGCCACCAATTGCTTGTCCTTGAACACCATCGTGTGGGCGAGGAAGGGCCCGTTGGCGACGTCGCTGGGCAGCGTCAGCTGCGCCACATAGGCGGTGCTGCTGAGAAAGCGGATGCCGTCCTCCTTGACGAGGAAATGTCCGTCGCTGGTCATCAGCCGGACCAGCTCCGTGCCGAACTCTTCGGCTCGTGCCGTTTCGCCTTCGCTGGCGCTGGCCCGCGCCTGGTCGGCCGGGAGGATGTTCTCGCCCGCCAGCACGTCGGCCGGCGCGATGACGTCGAGCTTGCCGCTCGAGAGCACGTCGTAGAAGGAGGGGAACTGCTTGAAGGTCACTTGCTCGGTGTTGCGCCAGATACCGAAGCTGTTGGTCTTGCGTCGCGCCACCCGGTCCTGCAGCGGCCCGGTGATCACCACGATCACATTATACGGTCCCGTGAGGGCGACGCCGGGGGCGTCGGCCTCGATGGTGCCGAAGAGGCTCAGCACCGCGCCGTCAAAGCTCGAGGTAATCAACACGTTCGGGGTCGAGACCGTCGAGGCGAGCTTTTC
>JANXSI010000072.1 GCA_025352765.1 Devosia sp.
GTATCCCAGCTCTGGGTCCAGCTGAGGACCCCGGTGGTCATCGGCGCTGTGGGTAGGGTCTGGTTGCTGACACCAACCTGATACCGGAAGGACGACCGACGATAGGATGCACCTGCGTTCGCTAGTGGAGAAACCCCCGGGACACGCGCCGCGCGCACTTGGCCGCCCCTCCACCCGGCAGCTTTGCGAATTGCCGACTGTGCGCGCCGACAAGTTGTGAGGCTTCGCCTCGGAGCAGCGGTCTGCCAAAGTTCGCAAAACGCCATAGGGCGCGGGCCTAAACCTTGACCCTGAGGGCATCGAAAAAGACAGCGGGGGGCAAACGGGCATTATCGTGGATGTTCACCCGCTCATCCCTCGATACATGAAGCTTGGACAACACCAGCATCCTCGGTTCGGACCGGGTTAACGACCTACTGAAAGCTCACACCCGGATCACCCACCCGGCGTGGCCCACATCGCTGCGGAAAGCGGGGTGTCGGACGGAGACGCGCGCACCCCGGAGTCAACCTGACCGTGCAAGACAATGCCATCCTTGGTCACCGCCTCGGTAACGCGCTCGAGGCGAGCGCCATCGGACTTCAGCAGGATCAACTTGTTCTCGTCGATGGTCTTGAACTTGCCGGTCCAGAACTCGGGTGTCCATTCGAGAGTGCCGTCGTTACGGGTCAGCTTGGCCGCGGATCCCAGAGAGTCGAGCTGCCCGAAGTCGACGTCTGCATTCAACAGGCCGCGATAGACCAGAATGTCCGCCCAGGAATTGGTACCGATCACGGGCGAGGCAGGCGCTGGAGGGCCGACCACCATGACCGACCATCCGTCACGCGCTTCGGGCGTTAGCGTCACGACCTGACGCCAGAACGCCTGCTGCAACTGCCACGAACGCGCATACTCTCGCTGCACCCACTGGGAGAAGCCGACGGATCCCATCAGGTAAACCAGACCCAGGGCGTAGGCCGCGCCTCTCAGGAATCGAGGCGCGGCGGATGCGGCTACAACGCAACCGAGCAGCGCGACGCTCCACGCTGCGGCGGTATGAGTAGACGTGAGCCTTCCCAGTGTCTGGGTGGGAGGGTAGTTGATCAACGTCAGGGCGTAGGAGCCCGCCCAGGTCACGAGAGCACAGGCAATAAAGTAGAGCGCAGCGTGCGCTTTCAGCGGACGATGGGTGTCCGCACTTTCCGCAGTCGCCTGCGACCGTGCGAGGTTGAGCGTCAGGTAAACAGCGAAGCCAATCAGCAGCGCGCACAGTACGGCCGTGGGATCCAATCGGCCGAGCCCTTCAAACGGAGCTTGGATCATCCGCGACCCGCTTGTCAGCGGACCTAAGTAAAGCGAACTTAGCGCCTGCTGCGCCGCGGTCCAGGGGCCGCTCAACGCATCAACGGCGCGGGATTCGCTGCGGGACAGTCGAAACGCAACATCGGCCAAGACAACGGCAGCGCACACCAACAAGTGTCTGCCCCATGATTTCCAGGTTGCGCGCAGGCTATCGGCACGCAAGAGCGGAATTGTGAGGAAAGGCAGGAACGCTGTCTCGTAGGCCAAGAGGCTGAGTGCGGCGACCAAATAGCCGGCGACCCGCCACCACCCGCCTCGAAACCAGAGCCAGCTGCCGACGAGAAAAAAGGTCATGCTGCCCTGAACATGAGCGGCGTGAACCAGAAAGGGTCGAGTCACATCCGCCGGGAAGAACACGTAGAGCAGCGCACCGATAAGGGCCGGCGCTTGGCCGAAAAATCGGCGCAACAGCGAGAACACGAGCAGACTATTAAGAATGAATGCGGCGCAGGCGATCGCGTAGATCCCCTCGATCCCGCCCAGATGCATTCCCAGTATCGCTTGGACTTTCGGCAGAGAGTGATTCAGGGGCCGGCCCTGCGGCCATTGTTGAAATGCCTCCGCAAATACGGACCACACAGTGGACAGCTTTTCTCCAATGAACGACACCGTGAAATAGTAGTCGTCTTCATAAAAGCCAAACTGACTCAAATAGTAAAAATGACACAAGAACGCAGTGAGACTGATCACAAAGACGGCAGCCCAAATAGCTGGCGATCGTTTCATCATATTTCCACGGGTGATCATCGTGAGTGTTGCTAATTTACCAATTTTAAATGAACTACACCGTAGACTCGCAATCCACCGAAACGGCATCCGCAGGCCCGCGCCTCGCGATATAGCCTCGTTTCGGAGCCTCAACAGGCTCTGGAGTTTAGGCTGCCGTGCGGCCGATGCCAATTGTATCCGTGCGGGCAGATCGGCGACCCTGGGCTAGGCGGTTAGGGTTCGGGTGAGCTTGCGCGTAATCCCGTTCGCGCAGCGCAACGGCCGCGATGAGCGATCGTTTGGTCTTGCGACGCCGAGGACCTCGAACCGCGCAACCCATTTGCGCGCCGTCCGCCGGCACACGCCTGCGGCTCGTTCGGCGGCCTCCGGCGTCTGCCCGATCATCCTCTGGCGCACGAAACGCTCTCTACAAAGAGGGGGCAAACGGGCTTTCCCGTGCTTGCTCCTCCGGTCCTCCCTCGATACCTGAAGTTTCGACAACCTCAGCATCCTCGGTTCAGACCGGGTGCGCAACTACTGAAAGCTCAAACCTAGTTTCTTAGGCGATCGAATATCGAGACGATTGAGGGCATTCGCGTCGCCGCAAGGTGAGTGCTGTCGAGAACGGCTTTACCCTCACGCGTTGCCCAGTTGCCCCAGGCCTCGAGTGCAGTTTCGCAATAGACCATCCTGAGGGCTGGATTGAGATAGCCCACGGCAGTCACGATGTTGCTGGTGACGTGAATAACGACGTCACAGCGGGCCAGCATCAGGGCGTCGACGAGAACCTGCCTCGCGTCCTCGAGCGACCCGTCACCCGTCCGTTCATGGCGCTGGGCGTCATTGGTCGATCGCTGCACGCCTGGCTGCACAACAAGATTAGCCCCAAAGGCGGCGCGGAACTCGTCCACCACGTTTTCGACATCAGTTGCAAGAACGACCGCAACCTCTCGGCCGCGAGCGATCTTGCGAGCTCGCCGGACAAACTCGGAGACTGGGGGGATTGGGTTCGGGCATTCATAATTGTGCCCAGGATGCCGATAGTGAATACCGATCATCGGTCTGGTGGTGACATCGAAGATTCGGTTCACCTCGGCGACGATCTCGGGACGCACCTTGATGTATTTCTGGGCGGCGGCGCCATATCTATCACGCCACTGGCGGCCGGACTTGTACATGTCGTAGGCAAAGTCTCCGGTCGGCATGCCGCCCCAGCCGAACGGCCCAGCGATCTCGAAGTCATCACCGTCGGGCGCAACTCCAACGGGGTCAAAGAGCCGCTCCCAGATATTGCCGTCCGCTGGCGACCCGTATCGAAAATGTGGAATTGGCGAACGGATCGTCCAGTCAACAAAGGCTCGTTCGTAGCGTCCAGCATCAACCTCATGATGCAGAACCGAAACGACTTTGTTGAAGTTCGAGAAGAAGCCTGAGCTCGCCTGTGGCCGAATAACTATCGTTGTCAAACAGCACCTCTGGACCCAACTCAAACATAGTCCCGCACCTCGGTTGCTGGCCAGCGCTTTCCAGATCGAAAACTGCTGGCCACCACACCGGCGATCTCACGAAGGCTGTGCCGGTCGCCAATCCTTGAATAGGCGCAACACAATTCCGATCCCGTTTTGACCTCGGGGTGTTCCGTTGTCGCCGGATCGCTTACGCCTCGGACCTCGAGGGCGAGGAGGCGCAACAGAAAGCCAACGCAGCTCAAAGACCCCGAATAATACACAATTGGCAGCCGTTCCAGCCGGTTGCCACCAGTTCGCAATTACCGAAAGAGGCGCAACGACGACCGGCCATACAGGGCGTTCTCGACCGCACTCGGGCTCACCGAAGGGGCCAAGTCGCCGACAATTGGGCAAGGGGTCCCGTCTCCAGATGTCGGGCAAACGGCATTGATCGGCAAGGCGCGCAAATCGGCGTAGTTGAAACCGAAGTTGGCAAAAACTGTGAAGACCCCTTGAGGTGGATCGAGGTGAGCCCGGAACCGGCCAGGCAGCGAGCGACGCGCGCCGGGCCCAAGTGTTACAATTGCCAACCCTTTGGTCTTCACACCAGCCTTCCCTCGACGATCTCGCTAACCACTTTGTTCGGCTGATGCGCAACTGCCGGGCACGCTACCGGTGGTGTTCAAGTCGACGGCAAGCCAAGCACGGTATGGTGCGGTTGACGCCGCGCCCTTTCTATGGCCCCTAGCCTCCCGGGGGTCGCATCTTTCATGTCGTCGTTCTATTTCCTTGAGCTATTCGCGGATCCGTTCGTCTTTTCCGTGCCCGCGGGCTGGAACTTCTTCGATGGTCTTGCGCATTGCCGGAGCCGTGCAGGGGGCCGTCCCTTCTTCGTCGTAGGGGTGGCATATTGGGATGTTTCCGCCTCACGCGAAGAAAACGCCAGGATATGGGCGAAGACTCGGCTCCTCTATCCCGAGGCAACCCTGCTATGGCTCGTTCCGCAACGCCGCGATGTTGAGCTGTTGGCCAGCATGGGCATCGATGCGCTGCATTGCCACCCGAGTGCCTTCCTCGACGAGACAATTTTCCGGCCCGACAAGCTTGCGACCAAGCGCTACGACGCTGTTTTCAACGCCAACTCTGCTGCGTTCAAACGTCACGAACTGGCGTGGGGCGTCGAACGGCTTGCGCTCATAACCTATAGCCTTGAAGGCCAAAACACAGAGTTGCTCGAGGCTTACAAAGATCTCGCCTTCAGCAATTTCGATCGCGAAACG
>JANXSI010000084.1 GCA_025352765.1 Devosia sp.
CGCGCGGCCCTCGGCCTTGTTGGCAATCAGGTGTACTTCCTTGCCGGATTTGCGCAGCACCTGCGCAAAGCGCTGGTCGAGCGGCGTAACGCCTGCCCGGGCGTCGATCATGAACAGGATTACGTCCGCGTCGCGGATGGCGATTTCCGTCTGCTGGCGCATGCGGTCCTCGAGCGAGCCGTCAGTGCGGTCCTCGTAGCCGGCGGTGTCGAGAATGCGGAAGCGCAGGTCGCCGATCTTGCCTTCGGCCTCGCGGCGATCACGGGTGACACCGGGCGTGTCGTCGACGAGCGCGATCTTCCGGCCGACGAGCCGGTTGAATAGCGTCGATTTGCCGACATTGGGTCGGCCGACTATGGCGACGAGCGCGCTCATTTTGAGTTCCCTGGCCCCTAGGGGGCCGAAGACGAAGCGTCAGGCGCCGACGAGGCGATCGAGGAGAGCGACGACGACGGCAACGGCTCGGACGACGAGACCGGGGCCGACGAGGACCCCTCGGACGCCGAGGAAACCGCCGGTTCGGACGAGGCAGCCGACGCAGACGAGCTGTCCGACGCCGCGGGCGCGGTCATCGACATCATTGAGGTGTCGACCACGGCCGGCGGGGTTACATCGAGTTCGGTGCTCGAATCGACGACGGCCGAGGCCTCCGACGAGCTACCCGACGAAGTTTCAGACGAACTTGCGGCGGAGGCTGCGGACGAGCTTACGGCCGAGGCCTCGGAAGACGCCTGGGACGAAGGCTCCGACGACGGGGCGCTGCTCGCATCGGCGGGCGGCGTGATCGGCTTGGCGCCTTCTGCGAGCAGTTGCAGGACGTAGATCTGGATGCGGTTGCGCAAGTCACGGGTCGAAAGCGGATCGTCGAGGACCGCTTGGAAATTTCCCATGGCGTCGTCGAGCTTTCCGGCCTTGTATTGAACGAGGCCCAGCACTTCGCGCGCCGCGTTGCGGAGCGGCGACGAGGGCGTTAGCGAACCCCCGACACGCTGCTGGACGGCGTCGACGTCGCCCTTGTCGATCAAGAGGTTGCCCGCCAGAATAAGGGCCAGTTCGCGCAGATGCGTGTTGTTGAGGGAGCTGGCAAGCGCATCGTAGGCAGCCACAGCCTCATCGGTCTTTCCGTTTTGGGACAGCAGCGCGGCCTCGCGGAACTGGGCCAGCATGGGATAGCCGCCCGACGTCTGGGCAATAACCGCGTCGAGGCCCTTCTGCGCTGCGGCAATGTCGGTGCCATCGGCAAGTTCGGCGGCCGCATAAAACTGGTCGGACGATTTCGCCGACTGCGTCTTCTGCCACCAGGTCCAGCCTTCATATCCGGCGACACCGACGACGACGAGAACCGCTGCAGCGATGACGAACGGGCCGCCCTGCCGCCAAAGCTTGCGCATGCGGTCGCGGCGAAGCTCCTCGTCGACTTCGCGGAACACTGGATCGTTGGACATGAAAACCTATGGCAGGGGTCAAAATTCGGCGCAACATAGTGGCGGGCTTGGGGGATTGCAAATGCAACGAGGAGCGCTGGCCGTCCTTGCGCGCCTATTAACCGCAAAGAAAGCGGCCTTTGCGACAATCTGGACCTCGGGGTGCTCGGATGGTTGTCATGCTCAAGCGTATTCTTCTGGCCGCGGTGTTCGCCGGCCTCTCGTCGTCTGCCTTCGCCGCGACCGGGTCGCTGTTCGAGGGCATGTTCGGAAATCACAGCCACGGCGGCTTCGGGTCGCCCGCCGGGCGCACCAGCAGCCAGCTCTCGATCACCGTCGACATCGCGGCTCAGGAGATGACGGTCGCCGACGAATGGGACACGGTCTATACCTTCGACGTCTCGACCGGCCGGCCCGGGCACGCGACGCCGACCGGCACGTTCCGGCCGATCCGCATGCACACGATGTGGCATTCGTCTAAATACGAGAACGCACCGATGCCCTGGTCGATCTTCTTTCACGGCGGCTACGCCATCCACGGCACCACCGACCTCAAGCATCTGGGGCACGTTGCCTCGCATGGCTGCGTGCGGCTCGACCCCAAGAACGCCAAGCTGCTGTTCGACCTGGTGCAGTCAGTCGGCATGGAAAACACCAAGGTCGTGCTCGTCGGCGGCTGAGCCGCCCCATGGCGTCCCGGGCGCCGGAGGCGTAAACCTCCCGCGCCCGGAGTCGTCCATGCGTCGTCGCGAATTCATTGCTGCAGCCTGTTGCGCCGCCTGTGCCACGGGCGCGCGGCCCCAGGACCTGCTCGAGCCGCACATGCACTTCACGCCTGCCGGCACCGCCCCGCAGGTGGCGCTGACGCTCGACGCATGCATGGGCGCAACCGATGCCCGGATCCTCGACGTCCTGGTCGCCAATGCCATTCCGACCACGATCTTTGCCACCGAACGCTGGCTCACGCATAACCCCGCCACGATCAAGACCCTGCTCGCGCACAAGGACCTGTTTCAGGTCGAAGACCACGGTGCGCAGCACATCCCGGCCATCATCGGCACAGAACACGCCTATGGCCTTGCTCCGGCGGGGACCGCGAGCGCGGTGTTTTCCGAAGTGATGGGTGGCTCGCAGGCGGTTGCAG
>JANXSI010000128.1 GCA_025352765.1 Devosia sp.
CTACACCTTCTGGGACTTCAAGACTTTTGGCTGGGACCGCCAGGACGGCATCCGCATCGACCATCTGCTGCTCTCGCCGCAGGCCGCTGACAGGCTGGAGGACGTCCTCGTCCACAAGGAAGTCCGCGGCTGGGACAAGCCGAGCGACCACGTACCGGTCGAGGGGACGTTTCTGTTCTAGCGACCGTTCAGGCCAGCTCGAGCTTCAGCGATCTTCCGACCGCCTGGGCGGCACGCTGCAGCGTCTCCAGCGTGACGTTGCCATCATCGGGACTGAGAACGCGGTCGAGCTGAACCCGGCTGGTCTTCATTTGCTTCGCCATCGCCGTCTTGCTGATCTTCTGCTTCGCCATTTCTTCGGCGAGTTGCCAGGCGATGACCCGCTTGATGGCCACGGCGGTCGCGGTTTCCAGATTGCCGTCTTCCTTGAGGAACTCCTCGAGTGACGTACCCTCGTTGGGATGTGCGGTCTTTGCCATTCTCAATTCCTCAATCGCTGAGCGCGCTCAAACTCGCTCTTTCGAGCCTTCGAGAGTTTCAAGACGTCGTCCGGAGTAGTCCTGGTCTTCTTGATGAATCCCTCGACCACGACCAGTCTTCCATCGGCCTGAAAGAAGATCAGCCGCGCGATCCGGTTACCAGGCAGATTGCTCCGGACCTCGTGCAGACCGCCGCCGAGCGCGCGACACAATGGCATACCGAGGGGCCAGCCAAGTTGAACCGTTCGCAAATCTTCACCGATGGCCTGCCGGGCATCGGCGTCCAGGCCCCGCAGCCAATCCAGTACAGGCTCGTTGCCCGCGGCTGTCCGGAAGAAGCTCAGCCTCATGAGACTTCGTACCACATATGGTACGAGCAGTCAACAAGGCTTGTGGTCTACAGTCCGGCGAACTGGTCGCCCAGTTGGTCGGCCATCTCGACCGCCTTCTTGCGCTGGTCTGGGGTGGCGATCGACATATCCGCGTTGAGCATATTGTCGATCCAGTCCGCTTCCGTTGTTCCCAAGGCGCGGCGGCTGGCGATGGTCAGCCACATCAGCCCTTCGACCGGATTGGCCTCGAGCCCGCCGTCGCCGTTGAACAGGATGTCGCCGAGCTTGGCCTGCGCCGGAGCATGCCCCTTGCGGGCGGCGAGCGACAGCCAGCGCGCGCTCTGCAGCGGATTGTCGCCCAGCTCGTTGGGATCGAGATACATCTCGCCGACCTTGTACTGCGCGTCGGCGTCGCCGAAATAGCTCGCCGCGTGCAGGATCAGCTTGTTGGAGTATTCCTCGTCCTTGGCGATCCCGGCCTCGGGCAGCCCTTCGCGATAGTACTCGCCCATCTTCACGAACGAATGCGCCACGATGTCGGACTCGGTACCCTTGGGAGCGGAGTCGGCGTGCTGGTCGGCGATCTCGGCGAAATAGCCGAACGCCTTGGCCTTGTCCTGCGCGACGCCTTCGCCGCTCTCGTACATCAGGCCGAGCTGCCACTGCGCCATCGGATCACCGGCCGCCGCCGCCGCCTCGAGGGCGTTGACCTGGTCGACACTCGAGATGCCGCCGCCGGCGCCGTCGAGCGCACTCGCCATGGCCTGCGCCGCGTCCGCCGCGGTCGGCGGGACCGGCGTCGCCTGGGCATAGGTCGGCGCTGCGCTGAACAGCATCAGCGCCGACACAAGACTGACGGAAATGAGCGCCGGGGCGCTAGATATCCGCATACTGCTCCTTTTCGCCCTTGGCGCCCGGGTTGGTCAGCGCGCCGTAACGCGCCGGGCCCACGAGCTGGGCATACTTCCAGATCGCGCCAGAGCCGTATTCGGTCTCGCGCGGGGCCCACTTGGTCTTGCGGCGGGCAAATTCTTCGTCGGAAACGTTCACCGAAATCTCGCCGGTGACCGCATCGAGGGTGATGATGTCGCCATCCTCGATGAGCGCGATCGGTCCGCCCACGGCTGCTTCCGGGCCGACATGGCCAACGCAGAAGCCGCGCGTTGCGCCCGAGAACCGGCCGTCGGTGATGAGCGCGACCTTGTCGCCCATGCCCTGACCGTAAAGCGCCGCGGTGGTCGACAGCATTTCGCGCATGCCGGGGCCGCCCTTGGGACCTTCGTAGCGGATGACGAGGATGTCGCCTTCCTTGTAGCCCTTGGTGTTGACGACGGCGAAGCAGGCTTCCTCGTTGTCGAAGACGCGCGCCGGGCCGACGAAGCGTTGGCTCTTGAGCCCGGCGACCTTCACGATCGCGCCATCGGGCGCTAGGTTGCCGCGCAGCGAGATGACGCCGCCGGTCTGCGAAATGGCGTTCTTGGTCGTGCGGACGACGTCCTGCTCGGTGTTCCACTTCACCTTTTCGAGGTTCTCGGCAACCGTGCGGCCGGTGACCGTCATGCAGTCGCCGTGCAGGTACCCGCCGTCGAGCAGCGCCTTCATCACCAGCGGGATGCCGCCGGCGTCGAACAGGTCCTTGGCGACGTATTTGCCGCCGGGCTTCAGGTCGCCGATGTAGGGCGTCCGGCGGAAGATCTCGCCGACGTCGAACAGGTCGAACTCGATGCCGGCCTCGTGCGCCATCGCCGGCAGATGGAGCGCGGCGTTGGTCGAGCCGCCCGTGGCGGCAACGGTCATGGCAGCGTTCTCGAACGCCTCGCGCGTCACGATGTGGCGCGGGCGAAGGTTCTGCTTGAGCAACTGCATGACCTGCTCGCCGGCCGTCGCGCAGAACGCGTCGCGGATCTCGTAGGGCGCCGGGGCGCCGCAGCTATAGGGGAGCGCGAGGCCGATCGCCTCGGCGACCATCGCCATGGTGTTGGCGGTGTACTGGCCGCCGCACGAGCCG
>JANXSI010000187.1 GCA_025352765.1 Devosia sp.
GGGCTCGGGCGGCAATGACACCCTCACCGGCGACAGCGGCGCCAACCTGCTCACTGGAAATGATGGCGCAGACCTGCTCTCGGGGGCGGGAGGCGCTGATACGCTTGCCGGCGGCAATGGCGATGATACCCTCATCGGCGGAGCAGGTTCCGACGTTCTGCAGGGCGGCAGCGGCACCGATACCGCCGATTATTCGAGTTCGGGATCGGCCGTCACCGTCCACCTCGACGGCTCAGTCTCCTCCGGCGGCGATGCGGCTGGCGATACGCTGAACAGTGTCGAGCATGTCGTCGGCTCGGTGCACGACGACAGCCTCTTCGGCACCGGAAGTGACGAGACTCTTGCCGGCAACGACGGCAACGATCTGCTGTCGGGCTTTGGCGGGGCCGATACACTGTCGGGCGGCGACGGCAACGACACGCTCATCGGCGGGGCCGGGGCCGATAGTCTCGACGGTGGCGCGGGCACCGACACCGCTGACTACTCAGGCTCGAGCGTTGCCGTGAACGTGCACCTCGATGGCTCCGCATCCTCGGGTGGCGACGCCGAGGGAGATGTGCTGAACGGAGTCGAGCACGTCATCGGTTCGACGCATGACGACAGCTTCCTGCTGGATCAGGGCATGATCCACCTGCCGGACACCCGCGTCGACGGCGGAGCGGGCACCGACACCGTGACGTTCAACGGGTCGGGCAATGTAACGGACATGGCCGAGCTCAGCTCGATCCTGACCCACGTGGATGTCATTGATTTCACCAGCGCCAGCGTCAACGCAACGCTTTCGGTCTCGTTCGATCAGGTGCAATCGATCAGCGGAGCGACGGCGCTCACCATCAACGTGGACGCAGGCGACACCATTCAGGCCACCGGCTTCTTCGACCAGACGCCGCCAGGCGGCCCAACAACCACCTACACTTACTTTGATGACGCAGATCACACTCATCAGCTCGCGACGCTGACGGTCAACGTCTCGTAGGGCAGGGTTTCGCTCCGGCGGGTCGGCGATTTCGCAGGCCTATTGCCGGAACGCATTCTCCATGACCCGGCGCAGCGGCTTCAGGAGATAATCGAGCACGCTGTTGGAGCCAGTCAGCACGTTCACTTCGGCCATCATGCCGGGGACCACGGGGTGGTCCGGCCCGAAGGATTGGGCACTGGCCTCGATACGAACGCGGAAATACGGATCGCTGTTGCCGTCCTGGATGGTGTCGGGCGAGATCTCGACGATCTTGCCGCGCAGTCCGCCGTAGACCGAGTAGTCGTAGGCGCTGATTTTGATCACGGCGCTAAGTCCCGGGTAGATGTCGCCGCGATCCTTGGGCGAAACATGCGCCTCGATCGAAACCGAGGCGTCGGATGGCGTGATTGTCAACAGGGTCTGTCCCGGCTGGGCGACGCCGCCGACGGTGGTGACCAGGAGCCGGTTGATGCGGCCCGCGATGGGCGCAACGACAGTCGTTCGGTGCGATCGATCCTGCATCGCCTTGCTGGAGCCAATCAGCTTGGCCAGCTTGACCTGCGATGCCGTGCGGTCCGTCTCTGCATCGGAGCGGAATTGCAGCTCAGCTGAAGACCGCTTGCGCTCCACCTCCGTGAGACCGGATTCGGTCTGCGGAATCTGCAGTTGTAGATCGTCGATCTCGGTTCGGATCTGCTGCAACTGGCTCTGACGGTCGAGCAGAGAATTCCGCGACGCCGCACCGCTCGCAACGAGGCCCGCGAGGCTGTCGACCTGCTGCTGCATCAGCGCGTACTCGCGGCGCTTGTTGGCCAGCCGGGTCTGCTCCTCGGTGAGCGCCAGTTGCTGCTGCTTGACCTGCTCGTCGAAGATCGAAAGCTGCTCGTCGAGGTTAGCGCGCCGGCTGTCGAAGAGCTTCTGCTCATTGGCGACCAGTTCAGGGTACTTCGCGGAAGCGTCAGAATCTGCGGCAAAGCTCTTGGCGCCGTTCGACTCGGCCTGCAGTCGGTCCGAACGGATGGTTTCGGCCGCGAGGTCCACTTCGTTCTGCTGCATCTCTGCAACGCTGAAGCTGTTGATGACCCGCAGCAGCGGGTCGCCGGCCTTCACCAGGTCACCCTCCTTGACGAGGATCTCCGAGATAATGCCGCCTTCCATGTGCTGGACGTTCTGGTTCTGCTCGGTCGGAATCACCCGCCCGCCCGCCTTGGTCACCTGCTCGATCGAGGTCGCCGCGGCCCAGATCAGGAAGGCCGCGAGCCCGACAATCGTGATGAGCAGAAACAAGCCGTTGGCCGATCGCGCGATCGACGAGGTTCGGTTCGCCATGAGGCCAGCCCACGGCTCGCCTGGTTCCAGCTGGTCCGGAGTGGTCAACGTCATCGAGCTCTCCGAAGTGGGATGCTTCAGTGTTTACTAGCAGTTAAGCTTAACCAGATCTTTAACCCGGAGCGCTAATCATCGGTGGCAAGCGGGAGCCGTTGATAGATGTCCGTACTTTCCGTCCTGCCGGACGGCGATCCAGTTTCACCGGTCGAGGCGATGCGTCGAGGGATCGTCGAGTCTCTTGCTCGCCCGGCTGAAAGCGTCACAGGGGACTCGGTGGCCGGGGCGCTGCGCGACGCGTTCGTGACGCTGGGGGCGAAGGATGTCCCATCCGCCGCTGAACTGATCGCCGCCCACGGTCGGCTGCCCGGCGTCGAGACCTTGCGTCTCCTTGCAGCGCGCCATGGCCTCGTGCTGAAAATTCAAGATCGTTATGCAGAGCCGGAGGTCTTCCCGCAGGTTGTCCTCCTCAAGGATGGCTCGGCGCTCGCCGTGGTCGGCCGCGACGCCCGACAGCGTTTGCTCTGTCGTTCGGCGAAGGGATCTGTCGCGGTGACGGCCCGCACCCTTTCCGACTTGGCTGCCGGCCCCCGTATTGAAGTAACCCGGCCGATGCCGGCCGCTGCCGACGAAACGCAGCACGCGGCCATCCCCAACCTGTTGCGCGTCCTGAGGCTAGTTGGCGAAGCGCCCAAGGCGCGGCTCGCGCAGTTGCTCGCAGCCGCCTTGCTGAGCAATCTGCTGCTCGTCGTGCTGCCGCTCTTTACCACCACGGTCTACGACCGTGTTGTTCCCTACGGGGCGTTCGATACGCTGACGGCGCTTTGCATCGGCGTCGTCATCGTCTTTGCCATCGACATCGGCTTACGCATGGCGCGGGTCAATCTGCTCGAGGCGGTGGGCGTCGCCATCAGCTACGATCTGCAGGCCGCGTTCTATCGCAAGCTGGTGCGTGCGCCGCTTGCAGCGTCGCCCAACGGCAGCTCCGGCGTCACCAGCATGCTCTACGACATCGACAGTGCCGCCCTCACCGCCCCATCCTTGATCGTCAGCCTGCTCGCCGATCTTCCCTTCGTTATGGTGATGCTGCTGCTGGTCGGCTACATCGGCGGCGCGGTCGTCGTGGTCCCGATCGCCGGCGTAATCATCGTCGGGTTAATTACCGGGTTCGGCGCCGCCAAGGCGCGTCGGGCCACGGCTGTCTCGCACAAATTGCGCACGCGCGTGCAGGATCAGGCCATCGAAAGCGCCGCCATGCTGCCCATGGTCAAGGCTATGGGCGCCGAGGCGCAACTGATCGATCGCTGGGCCGGGGCCACCGACGCGGCAGCCTTCGCAGCGCATCGCGCGCGGCAGACGTCGTCCTGGTCGAGCCAGATTTCCCTCGTCTCGACCCAGATCGTCATTGCCTTCACCGTCGTCGTCGGCGCGATCGAAATCAATGCTGGCATCATGACCATCGGCAACCTCGCCGCCTGCGTGATGCTGGTGGGACGGATCATCGCACCCGCCAACATGGTGGTCGCCGGTCTTGGTCAGTTGGCAAACATGCGCCAGTCGATCGGCGGCTTCTTTGCCGTGATCGATCGGGCCGAAGAACATGGCGGGGACGCGAGCGGGCAGGCGGCGCAGCGAATCAAGGGCCGCTTCGATCTGCGCGACGTCAACTTCTCCTATCCTTCGGCGGCAGGCCGTTCGCTCGAGTCCGTCACCCTGACCGTCCGCGAAGGTGAGCGCGTCGGCATCATCGGCCGCAATGGCTGCGGCAAGAGCACGCTGTTGAAGCTACTTGTCCGTCTGCACGAACCGCAATCGGGCACCCTGCAGATCGATGGGACCGACTCGCGGCAGTTCGATCCCGCCCATCTCCGCCAGGCGGTCGGTTTGATGGCGCAGGAGTCCGTGTTGATCAACGACACCTTGCGGGCCAACGTCTGCCTGGGCCTGGGCGCTGTCGACCCGGAGGCGTTCGAGCGAGCGGTGCAGCTCTCTGGCGTCGCCGATTTCGCGCGCCGGCACGCGAAAGGCTATAGCATGCTCGTCGGCAGCCGCGGCGAAGCGCTGTCGGGGGGCGAACGGCAAGCCGTGGCGCTGGCCCGCCTCATCCTCGGCAACCCGCGGGTCGTCCTCCTTGACGAGCCGACGTCGGCGATGGACAGCACACTGGAATCCCGTTTAATCCGCGACCTGCCGCAGTTCCTCGCAGGCCGCACGGTGGTTCTCGCCACGCATCGAATGCAACTGCTCAATCTGGTCGATCGCATCATCTGGATGGATCAGGGCAAGATCGTTGCTGATGGCCCGAAGGCCGAAATCCTCTCATCCTTCCCCAAGGCGGCGTAAAGCGACATGGCACGGCGCGTCGAAGAAGAAGAAAACTACTGGCCCGGTTTCGTCGACGCCCTGTCGACGATCGTCATGGTCGTGACCTTCCTGTTGATTATTCTGGGCGTTGCGATCTTTGCGATCTCGACGCAGATTAGCAAGTCGCTGAAGCAGGCCGCCGAAGCGCAGCAGACGGCGCAGGCCAGCTCGGCCAGCGCGGCGCAGCCATCACCGGAGAGCGTGGCGCTCGCGCAGCAGCAGAAACAGCAGGCCGAGTCGAAAGCCGCGGAGGCCGTTGCCGCCATGGCGCTCGCCTCGCAAGCCGAGGCCGCAGCGGAGGCTCAGGCGGCCGCCGCAAAATCCGAGGCATACGCGGCCAATGCGCAGACGGCGGCAGCGGCAGACGCCGCGGCCACCGCCCAGGCCTTGGCGCAAACCCTTGCCCAGCAGTTGAGCCAGGCCCAGGCGGCAGTGAAGTCCGCCGAAGCGGCGCAGCAGGCCAGTCTCTCCGTAGCGGCCACCGCCGCCCAGCAGAGCCAGGCGAACGCCCAGACCGCCGCCCAGCTCGCGGCTGAAGTAGCAGCCGCAAAAGCCACGGAACAGGCGCTCAAGAGCGAGGTGGCGGCCAAGTCCGAGCAGGTTCAGCAGAAGGATCAGCAGCTCGCTGTCGCTGCCCAGAAGATCAGCACACTGACCGAAGCCGGCAACAAGGCGCCGACCCAGGACGTGGCGGTCAAGGCCGACAATACGCTCAAGGTCAGCTCGCGTGCGGTCGCGGCGCCATCCGAGATCACCATCACTGCCCAGGAAGATGGCGCGACTGATAAGCCTGTCACCATCGAGTCGGCGCAAGAAATGCTCACCGTTCGGTTCCAGCAGGGCGCCGTCAAGCTCGGCGATGCCGGCGAGAAGCAGGCGCGCGAGTTCGTCAAGGCCAATGCCGCTGTCCTGGCGAGCCATACGGTGGCGATCTGGGCGTTCTATGACGGATCGGCGCTCGGCCTGACGCAGGCCAAACGCAGTGCCTACTTCCGTGCCCTCGCTCTTCGCAACATCATGCTCGATGACAAGTCCGACGGATCGACAATCGACGTCAGTGTGCGGGCCGCCGATGCGCCGGCCGATATCGATACGGTCAAGGTCTTCGTCCAAAATTAGGAACGCCGAGCAAATTCAATCAATTCGCAAGGCTTTGATAACATAGTGCGTACAAGCCCAACGAGAGTCCCATGCCACTAGACCGTGTGCGCCGCAATCTGCTGAACCTGCCGCGGGCACTGACCGCCAGCGTGTCGAGCCTCCCCAAGACGG
>JANXSI010000191.1 GCA_025352765.1 Devosia sp.
GCCGTCGGATAAGGAGCACGTCATGAGCCAGGCAGCCCCGCTGACGATCGACAACGAGACACTGCGTCGTCGTCTTTCCAAGGACGAGCAGAAGAACGAGCACAAGCGGCGCTATGCGCGCCACAAGACGTTCATTGTCGCCCGACTCGTGATGATGAGCAATTCGAGCACACTGGACGGTGTCATCAACGAGATGTCGCAAGGCGGCATGCGCTTCCGTCCAGCCTCCCTCTACCTGCAAAAGCGCGATGGCGAGACCGTCAGCATCGTCATCGGCGACACCGCCTATTCGGGACGGGTCAGGGCGTCGCGGCCGGATGGCTACGGCATCCAGTTGCTCGACATGCTCGATCCCGAGGTTCTCGAGTCCTTCGTGTCGGGCAGCGCCAACTAGCGCGATCGTCAAATGTGTGTCGGCTCTAGCCGACGCAGAGTGGGCTGCCCGGGACGGTGAGTAGCAATCCGACCACGCCCGAGGCGGCGAGGGCGCTGCCCGCCCACCATCTGCCCCCTGGCGTGCTGCCCAGGCGGCGCACTCGCATCAGCCCGAGGACACTCAACGTCACCGCCGGCACGGTGCCCAGGCCGAAGGCCGCCATCATCGCGGCGCCATTGACCCACGACCCGCTCAGGACCGAATTGAACAGCGCCATGTAGACCATGGCACACGGCATGGCGCCCCAGACAAGCCCGGCGACGGCCAGGCCGCCATAACCTGAACCCGTCCAGCGCGCCCGGAGGCCACCTACCGCCGCCGCCGCGGGTGCAAAGACCCTGTCCAGTCCCGCCATTGCCGGGACCAGCCCTAATGTCGCCAGCCCCATCCAGACGATGGTCAGCGACGCGCTCCACTGCAGCACTTTGTGAGCGATCTGGAGGTTAAGCACGCCATAGACGCCGGCGCCGAAGATCCCGAAGGCCGCGCCCAGCAGCGTGTAGGCCGCGAGTTTGCCCGCCTCCGCCACAAGCAGCGCACGCCGCGGGTCGAGCTGGCCATTGGACATTAGCATGGCGCAGCCGATTGGCCCGCACATGCCGGCGCAATGCAGGCTCGACGCCAACCCCATCACAAGACCAGACAAAATGGCCGCCAGCATTGATCCTGCCTCCCGGCGCCCTGTGCTCCAAACCCGTCGCCCGCAGCTTTTGCAGGCATGATCCGCCCGCCGTTTGATCTGGATCAAGTCCCCGGTTCCGCCAACCGGTACCGACGTCATGGGCACTAGACTATCGCGAAGGGGCAATAACTTGCGAAACATGCCGTGGATCATTGCGCTCGGACTGGGGACGTTCGGAGCCGTCGTCTTTGCGGGCTTTGCGCATGACGAAGCGTTCCGCGCCCATATGGGCATTCTTGCGCTGCTGCTGGGCGGCGGCGCTGTGTACATGCTACGCGGGGTCGGGCGTCCCGCCGGGCCACCGGTTGACCCGGAGGCCTACCTGGATGGCCCTATCCGGGTCGGTTCCATTCTTACCGTCTTCTGGGGCATCGTCGGCATGCTGGTGGGGGTTCTCATCGCCGCCCAGCTCGCCTGGCCCGAACTCAATATCGCGCCCTGGTTCAATTTCGGGCGGCTGCGGCCCCTCCATACCTCGGGCGTCGTCTTCGCCTTTGGCGGCACCGCGCTTCTCACCACCAGCTTCTACGTGGTCCAGCGCACGACGCGCGCTCGCATGTTCGGTGGCGATCTCGCCTGGTTCGTCATGTGGGGCTACCAACTGTTTATCGCAATGGCGGCGACCGGTTATCTGCTCGGCATCACCGAGGGCCGCGAATATGCCGAGCCGGAGTGGTACGTCGATATCTGGCTGACCATTGTCTGGGTCGCCTATCTGATCATGTTCCTTGGAACGCTGGTGAAGCGCAAGGAACCCCACATCTACGTCGCCAACTGGTTCTATCTGTCCTTCATCGTGACGATCGCGCTGCTGCACGTCGTCAACAACCTCTCGATGCCGGTGTCGATCTTCGGGGCGAAGAGCTACTCGGCCTTCTCGGGCGTTCAGGACGCTTTGACTCAGTGGTGGTACGGCCACAATGCCGTAGGCTTCTTCCTTACCGCCGGCTTCCTTGGCATGATGTACTACTTCATGCCCAAGCAGGCAGGCCGGCCGGTGTTC
>JANXSI010000258.1 GCA_025352765.1 Devosia sp.
GACACCCAGCCGACCGGCGGGCGCTATGATGGCGTGCTTGGTGTACTGAGCGGCCTCGAGGTGATCCGCACCATGAACGACCTCGGCATCCGGACGAAACATCCGGTGGTGGTGGTCAACTGGACCAACGAGGAAGGCGCACGCTTCGCACCCGCGATGCTCGCATCGGGCGTGTTTGCCGGTATCCACACCCTCGATTACGCCTATGGCCGCAAGGACCAGGAGGGACTGACGTTCGGGGATGAACTGAAGCGCATCGGCTGGGTCGGCGACGAAAAGGTCGGCGACCGCAAGATGCACGCTTATTTCGAATATCACATCGAGCAAGGGCCGATCCTCGAGGCCGAGCACAAGCAGATCGGCGTCGTGACGCACGGGCAGGGCCTGTGGTGGCTCGAGATCACTCTGACCGGCAAGGAAGCGCACACCGGGTCCACCCCGATGACCATGCGCGTCAACGCCGGCCTCGCCATGGCGCGCATTCTCGAGATGGTGCAGGACGTCGCGATGGGCGAGCAGCCGGGCGCCGTCGGTGGCGTCGGGCAGATGAAGTTTTCGCCCAATTCGCGCAACGTGCTGCCGGGCACTGTGCTGTTCACCATCGACATCCGCTCGCCCGAGCAGGCGAAACTCGACCGCATGCGGGCCAGGATCGAGGCCGAGGCGCCAAAAATCGCCGCGGCGCTCGGTGTCGGCTGCTCGATCGAGGCGGTCGGGCATTTCGATCCCGTGGCGTTCGATCCCAAACTGGTGGCGCGCGTGCGCGAGGCGGCCGAGAAGCTCGGCTACAGCCACATGGACATCATCTCGGGCGCCGGCCACGACGCCTGCTGGACCAACCGCGTGGCACCGACCACCATGATCATGTGCCCGTGCGTCGGTGGCCTCAGCCACAACGAGGCCGAAGAAATCTCCAAGGACTGGGCAGCCGCGGGCGCCGACGTGCTGTTCCACGCGGTGGTCGAGACGGCGGAGATTGTGGCGTGAGCCGATCGGCCTTATATTACGGGACGATGAGCAGCGCGGAGAGGCGCCCATGGAAACCGACAACATCGTCCTCGAGCATTTGCGTGCCATCCGCAGCAAAGTGGATCGCATCTCCGAAGACATGCAGGAGGTCAAGGGACGCCTCGGTATCCTCGAGCAGCAATACGCCAGTATCTCGATCCGCCTGGATCGCCTCGACGATCGCGTGTTCCGGATCGAAAAGCGCCTCGATCTCGTCGAAGCGTAAACTGCCGCAATCGGTCTCGCATTTCCATTCCCGAGCGCTGAGGTCTCGCGTTAGCCCCGAAGGCACCAACGACAAGGCCCCCTCACCCGGATCGCGAGGGCGATCCGACCTCTCCCCCCAGGGAGAGGTGGGGCTGTGGCGAGATGGTGCCCCAACTTACCTCTCCCTCTGGGGGAGAGGTCGACGCGAAGCGGCGGGTGAGGGGGCCTTGCGATGGGCACTCTGAAAACAAAGTTCGCCGCTAAGGCCGCCAAAACGTTGCGCGCCAATTCGACCGATGCTGAGCGCAAGCTATGGTCTCGGCTGCGAGACCGGCAACTTCTTGGTTTCAAGTTCGTGCGCCAGCAGCCGATTGGTCCGTTCATCGCTGACTTCGCCTGTCGCGATGCGGATCTGGTCGTTGAACTCGATGGCAGCCAACATGCTGAAGACGAGGCAGTCTTCTACGACGCCCGGCGCACGGCGGTGCTTGCCCAGCACGGCTACGACGTGCTTCGCTTCTGGAACAATGACGTTCTCATTCACACCGACGGCGTGCTTGAGGTGATCGTGGCCCATCTGGAGAAGGCCCCCTCACCCGGACTTCGATTTGCTACGTCCGACCTCTCCCCCGAGGGAGAGGTGGGGCCGACTGCGCATCAGGAGACATCAGCATGACCATCATCAAGAACGGCACCATTGTCACCGCGGATCTGACCTACAAGGCCGATATCCGCGTCGAGAGCGGCACCATCACGGAGATCGGGCCGAATCTCAGTGGCGGCGAGACGCTCGATGCGACGGGGTGCTTCGTGATGCCCGGCGGCATCGATCCGCACACGCATCTCGAAATGCCGTTCATGGGCACCTACTCGGCCGACGATTTCGAGAGCGGCACGCGGGCCGCGCTCTCGGGCGGCACCACCATGGTGGTCGATTTCTGTCTTCCCTCGCCCAACCAGTCGCTGCTCGAGGCGCTGAAGATGTGGGACAACAAGACGTCCAAGGCCAGTTGCGACTACTCCTTCCACATGGCGATCACCTGGTGGGGCGAACAGGTGTTCAACGAGATGGCCGATGTGGTCGGCCGCGGCATTACCTCGTTCAAGCATTTCATGGCCTATAAGGGCGCCCTGATGGTCAACGACGACGAGATGTTCGCCTCGTTCTCGCGCTGCGCCGAACTGGGCGCGCTACCGCTGGTCCATGCCGAGAACGGCGACGTCGTCGCCGCCATGACGCAGAAGCTGATGGATGCCGGTAACACCGGCCCCGAGGCGCATGCCTATTCCCGGCCGCCGGAAGTCGAGGGCGAGGCCACCAACCGCGCCATCATGATCGCCGACATGGCTGGAGTGCCGGTCTATATCGTCCATACGTCCTGCGAGGAGAGCCACGAGGCGATCCGCCGGGCGCGGCAGAACGGCATGCGCGTCTATGGCGAACCGCTGATCCAGCACCTGGTGCTCGACGAGACCGAATACTTCAACAAGGACTGGGACTATGCGGCCCGCCGGGTGATGAGCCCGCCCTTCCGCAACAAGAAGCACCAGGATTCGCTGTGGGCCGGGCTGCAATCGGGCTCGCTCCAGGTGGTGGCGACCGACCACTGCGCCTTCACCACGGCGCAGAAGCGCAACGGCATCGGCAATTTTGCAAAGATCCCGAACGGCACCGGCGGACTCGAGGACCGGCTGCCGGTGTTGTGGACCAAGGGCGTCGCGACCGGCCGGCTGACCATGAACGAGTTCGTCGCCGTGACCTCAACCAACATCGCCAAGATCCTCGGGCTCTATCCCAAGAAGGGCGCGATCCTGGTCGGCGCCGACGCCGACCTCGTGGTCTGGGACCCCAAGCGCAAAAAGACCATTGCGGCCAAGACCCAGCAATCGGCCATCGACTACAACGTGTTCGAAGGCATCGAGGTCGAGGGCCTGCCGCGCTTCGTCTTGAGTCGCGGCAAGGTGTCGGTGACCGAAGGCAATGTGTCGGCCGAGCAGGGCCATGGCAAGTTCGTCGGCCGCGAGCCGATGGGCGCCGTGAACAAGGCGCTGAGCCAGTGGAAAGACATCACCGCGCCCCGCAAGGTGGAGCGGACCGGCATTCCGCAGAGCGGGGTGTGAGGGGACGCATGGGGGCTCAATTCGGCGCAGTACTCATGGTTACGTTTCTAGCCACCCCCGCGCTTGCCGCCGGGGTGCTCCCCTTCAGCGGGGCGTTCGGCAACGCCGGGGGGTGCCATTTCTTCAATACGGGCGACGTGCCGGGAGATGATTTCGCCGTGCTGACGCCCGATACGTTTTCCTCTTACGGCACCGGCTGCGATTTCGACGCGCTGCTGTCGCTCGACAAGGGCGTCGCCACGGTCTCGGCCATCTGCCAGTCCGAGGGCGAGGCGGGAGCCGAAAAGAGCACGGTCGAAATCATCGACCACGGCACCGACGGCTACAGCATCCGGTTCGATGCCCAGGACGAATTCGGGCCCTATCTGGCCTGCCCGCCGGGCGATCTCGCATTACCATCAGGGACGGTGCAGCTGTGACGGTCGTTTCCGCCAAGAACCTCGGGCTGACCTTTTCCACCAATGACGGCGACGTCGTCGCGCTCAGTGACGTCAATCTCGACATCGAGGCGGGCGAGTTCGTCTCCTTCATCGGGCCCTCGGGCTGCGGTAAGACGACGTTCCTGCGGGTGATCGCCGATCTCGAACAGCCGACCTCGGGCTCGATCACCGTCAACGGCATGACGCCCGAGGCGGCACGGACCTCGCGGTCGTATGGCTATGTGTTCCAGGCGCCGGCGCTGTTTCCCTGGCGCACCATCGAAAAGAACGTCGCTCTGCCGCTCGAGATCATGGGCTATTCCGATGCCGAGCAGCAGGCGCGGATCGCCCGCACGCTCGACCTCGTCAACCTCACCGGCTTCGAGCGCAAATATCCCTGGCAGCTCTCGGGCGGCATGCAGCAGCGCGCCTCGATCGCGCGCGCGCTGGCGTTCGACGCAGACCTCCTGCTGATGGACGAGCCGTTCGGGGCCCTCGACGAGATCGTCCGCGACCACCTCAATTCCGAGCTGCTCAAACTGTTTGCGGCGACCAAAAAGACCATCGCCTTCGTCACCCACTCGATCCCAGAGGCAGTGTACCTCTCGACCAAGATCGTGGTGATGAGCCCGCGGCCGGGCCGGGTCACCGACATCATCACCTCGACGCTGCCGGCCGAGCGGCCGCTCGACATTCGCGAGACGCCCGAATTCCTCGCCATCGCCCATCGCGTCCGCGAGGGCCTCCGCGCCGGCCATTCGTACGAGGAATGAGCCGATGAACCGTCGCGGCAGCACCGTTCCGATCCTTGTCGTGCTGCTGGCGGTGCTGGTGCTGTGGTACCTGGGCGCCATCGCGCTCAACTGGTCGGGCCAGCTCGATGCCGACAAGCTCAAGGGCGTCACCGGCCAGGGCTGGACCGATACGCTGGGCGCCGTGATGAGCCAGGACAAGCCCTTGCTGCCGGCGCCGCACCAGGTGGTGATCGAACTCTGGAAGACCATTGCACAACAGGCTGTGACGTCGAAAAAAAGCCTCATCTATCATGCCGGCATCACCCTCTCGGCGACACTGCTCGGCTTTGCCTTCGGCACGGCGCTCGGCATCGGGCTTGCGGTGCTGATCGTTTATAACCGCGCCACCGACCGCTCGCTCATGCCCTGGATCATCGCCAGCCAGACCGTGCCGATCCTCGCCATCGCGCCGATGATCATCGTCGTGCTCAATGCGGCGGGGATTTCGGGGCTGATCCCCAAGGCGCTGATCTCGACCTATCTCAGTTTCTTTCCGGTGGTCGTCGGCATGGTCAAGGGGTTTCGGTCGCCCGAGGCGATCCAGCTCGATCTGCTCCACACCTACAACGCCAGCAAGACGCAGGCCTTCACGAAACTTCGCTGGCCGATCGCGCTGCCCTATTTGTTTGCCTCGATGAAGGTCGGCGTTGCCGCGAGCCTTGTAGGCGCCATCGTTGGCGAACTGCCGGCGGGCGGCGGCAATGGACTGGGCGCGCGGCTGCTGGCCGGATCGTATTATGGCCAGACCATCCAAATCTGGTCGTCGCTGGCGGTCGCGGCGGCGCTCGCCGGAGCGCTGGTCGTCCTGGTCGGGGTCGCCGAGCGCGTCGTCGTCGACCGCATGGGGGCGCGACCCGCATGAGCCGCTTCGAACGGAGCCTCGCTGTGCTGACGGGCCTCACGGCGGTGCTGACGATTGCGCTCCCGCTCGGGGTGCGGGGCGAAACGACGCTCTTTGCGTGGAGCGAATTGCCGACGCTGGCTTTTCCGGTGCTGGTGCTCGTCCTCCTCGCGCTGTTCACGCTGAAGCTGCCGCCCGTCGCCTCGGGATCATGGGCCGTGATCGGCGGGGCGATTGCGATCGCCGAGCTCGGGGCGTTCGATCGCGCCTCCTGGGGCTACTGGTTCCTGCTGCTCACCGCCTGGATGCTGTCGTGGCTGTTCGCCGAGCGGCTGGCCAATGCACTGGCCCGGCGCCCGGCCAAGACCCCGCTCGTCGGCGCGCTGATCCCGGCACTGTTCGGGGCCGCGATCCTCGTCGTCTGGGAGGCAGTGACGCGCGGCGCCGGCGTGCCACCGGTGCTGCTGCCGCCGCCCTCGTCGATCTGGGCGGTGCTGAGCAGCAATGTGCCGACGCTGGCGGTCGATTTCGTCCAGACCGCCAAGGCCGTGCTGGTCGGTTACGCGCTCGGCTGCGGGATCGGCTTTGCGGTGGCCATCGCCGTCGACCGGTCGCCCTTCCTCAAGCGTGGTCTTTTGCCGCTCGGCAACTTCGTCTCGGCGCTGCCCTTGATCGGCATTGCGCCCATCATGGTGATGTGGTTCGGCTTCGACTGGCCGAGTAAGGCCGCCGTCGTCGTGGTCATGACGTTCTTTCCTATGCTGGTGAACACCGTCGCCGGACTCGGCGCCTCGGGTAACATCGAGCGCGACATGATGAGCACCTATGCCGCCTCTTACTGGCAGACGCTGTTCAAGCTCCGCCTGCCGGCGGCGGCGCCATTCATCTTCAACGCGCTCAAGATCAACTCGACTCTGGCGCTGATCGGCGCAATCGTAGCGGAATTCTTCGGGACACCCATCGTGGGCATGGGCTTTCGCATCTCGTCCGAGATCGGCAAGCTCAACGTCCAGATGGTCTGGTCGGAAATCGCGGTCGCAGCGATCGCGGGCTCCGTCTTCTATTGGGTGGTGGCGCTGGTCGAACGCGCCGTCACCTTCTGGCATCCGTCTGTCCGTGGTGGGCGGACGTAAACTGGTGAAACACAGGGAAACGTCGAACATGAAAAAACTGATGATGGGGATCGCCGCCGGCGCCCTGCTGCTGGCCGCCCAGTCTGCCATGGCCGCCGACGCGCTGACGCTGCAGGTCAAGTGGGTCACTCAGGCCCAGTTCGCCGGCTATTACGTTGCCAAGGACAAGGGCTTCTACAAGGATGCCGGCATCGACATCACGATCAAGCCGGGTGGCCCGGACGTGGCGCCCGAGCAGGTGATCGCCGGCGGTGGCGCCGACGTGATCGTCGACTGGATGGGCGGCGCGCTCGCGGCCCGCGAACAGGGCGTCAAGCTCGTCAACATCGCCCAGCCGTTCAAGAAGGCCGGTCTCGAGCTGATCTGCCCCAAGGACGGCCCGATCAAGACCGAAGCCGACTTCCCCGGCCATACCCTGGGCGTCTGGTTCTACGGCAACGAATATCCGTTCTTTGCCTGGATGAACAAGCTCGGCATTCCGACCGACGGCGGCGCCAAGGGCGTCAACGTGCTGAAGCAGAACTTCGACGTCTCGGCACTGGTTCAGAAGCAGGCGGACTGTATCTCGGTCATGACCTACAACGAACTCGGCCAGGCCGCCGATGCCGGTTTCACCGCCGACAAGATCATCACCTTCAACTATTCGGCGCTCGGCAACGACCTGCTCGAGGATGGTCTCTACACCACCGAGGAAAAGCTCGCCGATCCCAAGATGAAGGACGCGCTTGTCCGCTTCGTGAAGGCCTCAATGCAGGGCTGGCAGTATGCGATCGAGCATCCCGATGAGGCGGCCCAGATCGTCCTCGACAACGACGAGTCGGGTGCCCAGACGCTGGCCCACCAGCAGTACATGATGACCGAAGTCGGCAAGCTGGTCGACACCAAGGACTTCGCCCTCGACCAGGCGGCCTATGACCGCACCGAGAAGGCCCTGCTCGACCAGAAGATCATCAAGACCAAGCCCGAGGGTGCCTACACCCACGACATCACCGACGCTGCAAAGTAAGCAGCCGGACTAGCTGATGCTCTTATGAGGCGGGGGAAACCCCGCCTCTCCTTTATGGCCCAGCGTTCCGGGCGCCGGAGGGGTGTTGCCGAGCGGCGTGAGCCGCAGCGCCTCGAGCCGCAATTGCAGCGTCACCGGTTCGCTGTTGGTGCCGGGCGGGCCGATCCGCGGCACCTCGAAGCGGATCGACAGGTCCTTGCCGCCCGCCTTGGCGACGCGCTGCGGGATGACGATTCCGCCATTGACCCGCTTGGCATCGACATAGACCAGCGTTCCAACCCGCTGGCCATTGACCAGCACCTTGACCTCGCGCCGCGGCTTGTCGGCCGAGGTATTGGCAAAGCTCGAAAACGTCAGCAGCAGATCGTCGTCGGGCAGCGGAATGGAGAACTTCAGGATTCCGTAGTCCCCGAACGAGCGAATGCCGGTCGAGTTGGGCGGCATGAACCCGCACCAGCGCACGGTGTCGCGGTCATAGCCATTGCGGCCGGGCACGAAACTGATCGGCTGGCCCAGCGGATAATAGCCGCTGGTGATGCGCGGGAAGCACGAGGCGGTGCGATCGATGTAATAGGCGCGGTAGTCGTCGGTGACGTTGGGCCTGAGCACCATGTAGAGGACGCCGAGATCGAGCAGCGCGATCAGCGCCACCACCAGGAGATGCCAGGATCGGGGGGTGTAGCGCGGCGGCATCAGCGTCACATCAGGTAATAGGTGCGGCCGGTCCACACCGGCAACAACAAGACGTCGGTGATCAGCAGCACCGGCAGCAGCAGGTAGAACAGCCATTTCCAGCGGCTGAGCAGCACCGAGCCGACGATCAGTACCGGGGCGATGCCGACGACGAAGCGGATCATCGAATAGGTGTTGGTCGAAAGCGGCAGCAGGACGCCGAACAGCGAAAAGATCGCCCAGTCCCATTTGCCCTTCCACGCCATCACCGCCGAGAGTGCCATGCCGGCAATCGCCGCCATGCCGAAGGCGAGGTCGGTCGAGATCGAGGTGGTGTTGTGGTAGGTGACGAACTGCACGCTCAGCGCCTGCCAGAGATTGGCGAAGGGGTCGGCGAAAGCCCGGCCCCAGGCGCGCTGGATATGGACGAACGCCAGCGCGTCGCCGGAGTGGAAATAGAGGTAGATGGCAAACAGGCTGAGCCCGACCGGCACCAGCGCTACTGCGAGCAGCAGGTCCGTCCGCTTCCAGAGCGTCTTGAAGAACTGCCCCGGGCTGCCGCCGTCGCGCAGGTGATTCTGGAAGGCGCCGATGAGGATCGCCGCGACGAACAACAGGCCCGTCGAGCGCGTCGCCGACATGAGCGCCCCCGTGAGGCCCGCCGTCACGTAATCGCGTTGCCGGATCAGCACGAAGCCCGCGACCGTCAGCAGAATGAATAGCGCCTCGGTGTAGAGGGTCGAGAAATAGTACGAGGTGGGCCCCAGAAACAGGAAAAAGCAGAAGAGGAAATAGGCGCGGAACTTGCCCTCGAACAGCGGCCAGGAAATCACCGCGGCCCAGCAGGTGAGGAGCGCGGTGAGGATCGAGCCGGCCATCAGCATCGAGAGGCCGGTGATGCGGTTGATCGCCCAGACGAGGATCGAATAGAGCGGGAAGAACGCCCAGTTGTTGGCATCGCCCTTGTCGAAGCCCGAGGGCCGGCCTTCGTAGCCGTTCAGCGCCAATCGTTCATAAGCGTTGCAGTCATACACGCACAGCGCCCTGAGGTACTCGGTGAACCCCCAGTGGTTGGTGGTGCGCACATAGACAGCGTAGCGCAGGCCCACCCCGATCAGCATCAGGTAGAAGGGCAACAGCACATAGCCCGGAATACGCCACGTCCAGCGTCTGGCGGCGGTTCTCTGCAACCCGATCGTCTCGTCCATCGTGACGCTTCTACCTTCTTGGACGGCCAATGCCGGTTCTCAGGCTAACGGCCCTCGCACAACCCGGCGAGCCGTCTTCGGTTCCCGACGACCGCGTTGCACAAGAATTGTGCGGCTGGCGCAACCAAAATCTGACATCGCGATTTTGTGACTATCGACATGCGTCACGGAGTTCGCGCAAAATGAACGGTATCATCTATCTCGTCGGCCTCGTTGTCGTCGTCCTCGCGATCCTGTCCTTCTTCGGCCTGCGTTGAGTGGGCGGAGGACCATGACCATGGCATTGGACAACGACGTCATCCTCGCCACGACCCCGGTCGCCGGCGAACAAGAACATCATTCCTACGTGGACTGGGCGGCCATCATCGGCGGCATCGTCCTCGCCTCGGCGATCTCGCTGGTGCTGCTGGCCTTCGGGTCGGCCGTGGGCCTGAGCTTCACCAACTTCCGCACTTACACGGGCGTCTCCCCGATCTGGGTGGCGATCGCGGCCGCCAGCTGGCTGCTCTGGGTGCAGATCTCGAGCTTCATGGCGGGCGGTTACCTGACCGGCCGCCTGCGTCGCCGCTTCCATGACTCGACCGAGCATGAGAGCGATGTGCGCGATGGTGCCCATGGGCTTCTCGTCTGGGCCGGCGCTCTCGTCGTCGGTGCGATCATTGCCATCGGCGGCCTCGGTGCTGCCGTGAGCACCATCGGTTCCGCCGTCGGCACCGCGACCACCGCGGCCTCCAACCTCGCCGATGGCGCTGCGGCCAACATGGATCCGCAGGCCTATTTCGTCGATCAGCTGTTCCGTCTCCCGGCGGGCGCTGCGGCACCGGCCGGTACCGCTGCCGACTATCGCGGCGAAGCCACCCGCATCCTCGCAACCGGCGCCGTGACCGGCACCATTGCGGATGGCGACAAGGCGTACCTCGGCCAGCTCGTGGCCCAGAACACCGGCCTGCCGGCGGATCAGGCGACGGCTCGCGTCGACCAGACCATCACCGCGATCAACGACGCCAAGGCCAAGGCAGCCGAGATGGCCGAGACGGCCCGCAAGACCACCGTGCTCGCCGCCTTCCTCACTGCCGCTTCGCTGCTGGTCAGCGCCGTCGGCGCCTATTGGGCCGCCATGAAGGGTGGTCGTCATCGCGACGAAGGCACCGTGTTCGCCGACGTCTTCGGCCGCTACTGAATAGGAGAGCATCAGATGTTTCGCGGAATTGGACTTTGGCTTCTGGGCGTGCCGATCTG
>JANXSI010000273.1 GCA_025352765.1 Devosia sp.
CGCACCGAGGAGATGCACAAGATCGCCGAGTATGGCATCGCCGCGCATGCCGCCTACAAGGAAGGCGCGACTGGCGACCTGCACAAGCTCGCCGATGAGAGCCAGGCCTTCGCCTGGCTTTCGTCGGCGAGCTTGTGCAGATCGCCGGTCGCGCCCTCCTTATAGGCGGCATGCGCGGCGATGCCATACTCGGCGATCTTGTGCATCTCCTCGGTGCGGATCTGCAGTTCGATCCGCTGCCGTCCGAGTCCGACGATGGTGGTGTGGATCGAGCGGTAGTCGTTGTGCTTGGGGACCGAGATGTAGTCCTTGAACCGGCCCGGCACGACCTTCCAGTTGGTGTGCACGATCCCGAGGGCCCGGTAGCAGTCGCTGAGGGTCGGCACGATGATGCGGAAGCCGATCATGTCGGAGAGCTGCTCGAGCGCGATCTGCTTGCGGTCGATCTTGGTGGCGATCGACCAGGCGGATTTGACGCGTGAGCTGACGCGGGCGTCGATGCCCTCGTGCTTGAGCTTCTTGCCCAATTCGACGGTGATGCCGTCGATGGTTTCCTTGAATTCGGCCTGCATCTCCGACAGCCGGTCGGTGATGGCCTTGTAGTGGTCGGGCTGCAGGGTCTTGAAGGCGAGGTTTTCGAGCTCGCTGCGCATGTCCTGCATGCCCATGCGCCCGGCCAGCGGGGCGTAGATATCCATCGTCTCCTCGGCGATGCGCATCTGCTTTTCGGGCGGCATGAAATCGAGCGTGCGCATGTTGTGGAGACGGTCGGCGAGCTTGACTAGCAGCACCCGGATATCGGCGGAGATGGCAAGCAGGAGCTTGCGGAGGTTCTCGGCCTGGGCTTCCTCGCGAGTGACCAGTTGCAGCCGCTCGATCTTGGTCAGACCGTCGACGATCTCGCCAATCTCGGAGCCGAACAACTGGTCGATTTCGGCGCGGGTGGCGTCCGTGTCCTCGATGGTATCGTGGAGCAGCGCCACGGCGATGGTCGCATCGTCCAGCTTGAGGTCGGTGAGGATCGCGGCGACCTCGAGCGGATGGGCGAAATACGGATCGCCCGAGGCGCGCTTCTGCGTCCCATGCTTTTGCATGGCGTAGACATAGGCCCGGTTCAGCAGGTTCTCGTCGGCGTTCGGATTGTAGGCCTGCACCCGCTCGACGAGTTCGTATTGACGCATCATCGGTGCCGCACTCCGCGCGGCGGGATTTCGGGGTCGAGGGAAACAAAAAGGCGCCCGGCCTAGGCCGGACGCCCACCAACTATAAGCCGAAACCGTACCGGATCAATCGTCGCGGCGCTCGGGCGGCGCAAGGCTCTCGATACCGCGCAGCAGTTCGTCCTCGGAGATGGTGTCGAAGGTGTCGCCATCCTGCTCGGCATTGACGTCCAGCAACGGGGCAGCATGCCGCTCCGGCTCGTCGACTTCCACGTATTTCTGCAGCGAATGAATGAGGTCCTCGCGAAGGTCTTCGGGGGAAATCGCGCCGTCGCCGATCTCGCGGAGCGACACGACGGGGTTCTTGTCGTTGTCCCGGTCGACGGTGATCTGCGCGCCGGCAGAAATCATCCGGGCGCGATGTGCGGCCATGAGGACCAGATCGAAGCGGTTTTCGATCTTCTGGATGCAGTCTTCGACGGTGACGCGGGCCACGTACGTCTCCAAATTGTGGGGAATGAAGCGGCCTCATACAGGACACGGTCGTTCTGTTCAAGGAAAAGCGGAAGGTCTTCAAAAGTCTTGCGGGATATCTTCCGTCAGGTGACGAATTCGTTTGCTCACAGCTATGTGCCTTGGTATCACGCGCGAAAAGGGCAATGTTCGACCGGTGGGGCGGTGATCTCCGGGTCGTTCGGCGCCGTATGAGTTAAATGTATAGTTCTGAGGCCTCGCCGGCCGAGCGAGCCCAGTCAGGAGGACGTATATGTCGATCGACCCCCGTGAAAAAGTCGTGCTGTTCATCGATGGCGCCAATCTTTACGCGACCAGCAAGGCAATCGGGATTGACATTGACTATCGAAGGCTGCTCGCCGAGTTCCAGGCCAAGGCCTATCTTCTTCGCGCCTATTACTACACTGCGCTTGTCGAAGATCAGGAATATTCATCCATCCGCCCGTTGATCGACTGGCTCGACTATAACGGGTTCACGGTGGTCACCAAGCCCGCCAAGGAATTCACTGATGCGGCGGGCCGGCGAAAGATCAAGGGCAACATGGATATCGAGCTGACTGTCGATGCGCTCGAGATGTCGCCCCATTTCGATCACTTCGTGCTGTTTTCGGGCGATGGCGACTTCACCGCATTGGTCGCCGCCCTGCAGCGCAAAGGCAAACGCGTTACCGTCGCCTCGACGCTGTCGACACCGACGCCGATGATCTCCGACGATCTGCGCCGTCAGGCAGACTTCTTCCTCGACGTTGCAGAACTGGCAAAGACGGTCGGCCGCGCTGTCGATCGCACCCCATCGGCGCCCATTGACCGCGCCCCGGTCCCCGCCGACGATAGGGCCAAGTGAGTCTGTTCTCGATATTTTATTGACGTTTACCCAGCCCCCCCGCGATTGCCCGCTCTGTCCTCGACTCGTCGCGTTTCGCGAAGAGGCGCAGCGGTTGCACCCGGATTGGTACAACAATCCGGTGCGCTACTGGGGCGATGAGGCCGCGTCGCTGATCATCATCGGCCTGGCGCCAGGGATGAAGGGCGCCAATCGGACGGGTCGGCCGTTCACCGGCGACTTTGCGGGCGACCTGCTCTACGCGACGCTCAAGAAGGTCGGTCTCGCCACTGGTGACTACGAGCAGCGGCCGAGCGACACCCTCACCCTTCGCGATACGCTGATCGCCAACGCCGTGGCCTGCGTGCCGCCACAGAACAAGCCAACGCCCGAAGAGGCGCGGACCTGCCGGCAGTTCCTCACCGCCCGCCTCGGCGAACAGAAGCCCAAGGCCTATCTGGCGCTCGGCCGCATTGCCCACGATTCGCTGCTGGTGGCGCTGGGCGAGAAGCGTTCGAAATTCGCCTTCGGGCACGGCGCCGAGCACCAGCTGACCGCCGGCGCCACGCTTTTCGACAGCTACCATTGCTCGCGCTACAACACGAACACGGGCGTGCTGACGACGGAGATGTTCGAGGACGTGGTCGGACGAGCCGCAGCGTTCATCGCCCGCTGAAGCGTGCGGGCAATGGCCTGATCAGGCGTGCTTCATCAGCCGCGATTTCTCGCGGTTCCAGTCGCGGTTCTTTTCGGTCTCGCGCTTGTCGAAGCTCTTCTTGCCTTTGCCCAGCGCGATCAGCAGCTTGGCGATGCCACGATCGTTGAAATAGAGCTTCAGCGGCACGATGGTATTACCGCCGCGCTGCACGCCCTCGGACAGTTTTGCCAGGTCCTTCCTCGATACCAGCAGCTTGCGCGGCCGTTTTTCCGCGTGGTTGAAGCGGTTGGCTTGGAGATATTCGGGGATCGTAGAGTTGATCAGCCAGAGCTCGCCGCGCTCGGGCGAGGCATAGCTCTCGGTGATCTGGGCCTTGCCGGTGCGCAGCGACTTCACCTCGGTGCCGGTCAGCACGATGCCGGCCTCGAGCGTCTCGAGGATTTCATAGTCGTAGCGGGCGCGGCGGTTCTCGGCCACGGCGCCCGTGACGATCATTGCCGGCTTATTGGGTTCTTTGGCCATATTCTACCTGTTGGTCGCGCGCATGAACCGCAAAACCGGCAGTCACTCGTGCTGCGCGCGCTCCGCTTAGTTGGGCACTATCCCCGCGTGCGACAAGGCGAGATCGATCGCCTTCTCGTTGCTCTCGGAGATCGGTACGACCGGCAGTCGGAACTCATTGCGGCAGAGGCCGAGCTTGCTAGCCACGTACTTGACGCCACCGGGGTTGTTTTCGAGGAAAAGGGACTTGTGCAACGGCACCAGCTTATCCTGCAGCATCAGGGCTGCCGCATAATTGCCCTGCATGCAGGCGTTCTGGAACTGGGCACAAAGTTTTGGGGCGACATTGCTGGTCACCGAAATGCAGCCGTGACCGCCATGGGCCATGAAGCCGAGCGCTGTCATGTCCTCCCCCGACAGGAGGATGAAATCGGGCCCGAGCTTAGACCGCTCGAGGCTGGCCTTTTCCATGCTTGCGGTCGCGTCCTTGATGCCGACGATATTGGCATGGGCATCGCGCAGCCGGGCGATGGTGTCGACGCTGAGGTCAACGACCGTGCGACCCGGGACCGAATAAAGGATAATCGGCAGCGCGGTCGACCGAGCAATGGCGGAGAAATGCTGAAACAGGCCCTCCTGGGTGGGCTTGTTGTAGTAAGGAACGACCGAAAGCACGGCGTCCGCACCGATATCCTCGGCGAACTTGGTCAGGGAAATGGCTTCGTCCGTCGAATTCGAGCCGGCGCCGGCGATCACCGGGACGCGCCGATCGGCGACGTCCACGCAGATCTCGATGACGCGCCGGTGCTCCTCGTGGCTGACCGTCGGGCTCTCGCCGGTCGTTCCCATGGGCACCAGCCCGTGGCTCCCCTCCTTGATCTGCCATTCGACGAAGCTCGAGAAGGCTTTCTCGTCCACGGCCCCGTCGGCAAACGGAGTGATGAGCGCCGTGATCGAGCCTCTGAACATTTGGGGATTTCCTCGGGTTATAGGGCCGGTTCGCGTTTCGAGCCGGGCTGGACAAACTGTGGCCGCGGCTTTTCCGCCCTTTGGCCATAGTCGCGCACCATAGTTTCAACCGTCCGGCGCGACAAGCGTGGAGCGTCGCGACACCCGCAAGGATCGAGCAGAAACGGATTGTTCACCGCATCGGCGGACACTGCGGCTCTGCAAGGACGGGGGCACCTTGTTGGATTTGTTTCGAGGACCAACAGGACCACAGCATGTTCAAGGCATGGCGAACACGTCTCGTCGCCGGCGCCACCGTCGCCGGATTGATGGTCGCGGCAATCACCTCGTTTTCGACGGCCCCCGAGGCCGTTGGGATCGACGAGATCATTACGGGCTCCGTCAGCCCGGCCCCCGCCCCGGCGGGACAAGCCAACTCGCCCATGCCTGCCGCGATCGAGGCCACCGACGCATTCGTTGCTGCCCTCAAGCTCATCGACCAGCGCCAGTTCGCGCAAGCCTACGAGGCGGCGCGCAGCCTGCCCGGAGATGTCGAGCGGCGTACCATCCAGTGGGCGGCGATCTACTACGGGAACGGTGATGTTCCCTATGACGCGGTGCAGCGTTTTGCGGCCGACGCGCCGGATTTTGCGGCGCCTGCGATTTTTAGAACCCGGATTGAGCAGTCGCTGGTCAAGGCCAGCGCCCCGGATGACGTCATCTTCAAGACCCTCGGCGGCGCCATGCCCGGCACGCTCGACGCGCAGCTCGCGCTCGCCCGGGCGTATGTGGACGCCGGCAAGACCGACAAGGCTGCCGCGATCGCGCGCGAGATCTGGACCACCAACACCCTCGACGCCGACAGCGAGACAAGGGTTCTTGCTGCGGTCGGTCCGCTACTGACCGCCAAGGACCACTGGGCGCGCGCCGAACATCTCATGATGAACGACCGCTCCAGTGCGGTCGAGCGGCTGATGACGTTCATGACGCCCGCCCAGAAGACCCTGGCGGTCGCCCGCAATGCCGTGTCGCGCAACGCCAAGGATGCGAAATCGCTGCTCGACGCGGTAGCGCCTGCCTACCGCAACAACCCGATCTACGAGTTCTCGCGGGCCCAGCGCGCGCGGCAGTTCGAGCTCTGGGACGACGCGATTGCTTATCTCAACAAGGGCCAGCCCTCCGATCCGGATGCCGAGGACTGGTGGTACGAGCGGCGCACGCTGGTCCGGCAGCTGCTGGCGGCGGGCGATGCCAAGCGCGCCTACCGCGCCGCTGCCGACTACACGGCGGGCCCCGAAGGTCGCCTGGTCGAGGCGCGCTTTCATGCGGGCTGGATCGCGCTCAGCTTCCTCCGCGAGCCCAAGGTGGCGATCAAGCACTTCGAGGCGATGGCGAAGCTGTCGTCGCTTCCGGATTCGGTGACACAGGCGAGCTACTGGCTCGGCCGCGCCCGCAGCGAGGCCGGCGACGCCAAGGGCGCGAAGACCGCATACGAAACGGCGGCCGCACATGGCACGATCTACTACGGTCTGCTGGCCCGTGCGGCGCTGGGCCTGAAGCCGGTCGAGCTGCGCGCCATGCCGGCCTGGAAGGACGATGAGACGAATTTCAACCAGCGGCAGGTGGTCCAGGCCATCAGGCTGCTGGTGGCCGACGGCAAGACCGACATGGCGGCGGCTCTGCTGCGAAACCTCGCGCAGACATCGCTCAAGTCGGGCGGCGAGCTGGTGCTGGCAGCGCGCCTCGCCCAGACCATTGACGCCCATCATCTGGCGATCACCATCGCCGACATCGCCGACAAACGTGGCGTGCCGCTCGATCTGTTCAGCTTCCCCAAGGACGGGCTGCCGACCACCAAGCTTGCCGATATCGACCTCGCGGCGATCTATGCGATCACGCGCACCGAGAGCCGGTTCCAGCCCGACGCGGTTTCGTCGTCGGGGGCGCAGGGGCTGATGCAGTTGATGCCGGCCACGGCCAAGGAGACGGCCAAGAAGATCGGTGTCGCCTATTCATCGAGCAAGCTGACCAGCGACCCGGCCTACAACACCCAGCTCGGATCGAGCTACCTCGCCGCGCAGCTCGCCAACTACAACGGCTCGCTGCTCCTGGCCGCGGCGGCCTATAACGCCGGCGCGGGCAACGCCAACAAATGGATCACGGCCTACGGCGACCCCCGCGTCAGCACGGTCGACCCCGTGGTGTGGGTGGAGCTCATTCCGTTCCAGGAGACCCGCAAATATGTGCAGCGGGTGCTGGGCAACTACCTGGTCTACCGGTCGCGCCTCGGGGGAAGCGAGATCAGCCCGATCGCTGCTCTGCACAGCATCGGCGGCTGACGTCGACGCCGGCGCCCCCTCGGCGCCTCAGGCCTCCGCTGCGGCGAGGTCGCGCAACCGAGCTGCAACAGCAGGGTCGAGTGGAATGCCGTCGCGGTGCGCATCACGGCGGTTGGCGTAGCGGCGGTCGCCGGGAAGCCGGTCCTGCCCGGCGTCGTGGATGGCGGCGATCAGGGTCTCGATGCGCGCGCTGAAATCGCGCGGCGCGCCGCGACCAGGATCGATGAGGATGATCGTCTGCGCGGTCCGCGGGGTGGCGGCACCCGGATGGCGGGACCAGTCGACCTCGAAGGAGAAATCGCCGCCACCGAGCCCGGCGGCCATCACCTCCATCATCATGGCGATCGCCGAACCCTTGTGACCACCGAACGGAAGCAATGCCCCGCCTTCGAGCACCGCATTTGCATCGGTCGTCGGCTGTCCGTTGCGATCAACACCGACACCGACGGGCAGCGCCCTGCCCTCGCGCCGTGCAATCTGCACGTCGCCGTTCGACCAGGTGCTGGACGCCTGGTCGAAGACCAGCGGATCGGTGCCGGGGCGCGGCACCGCGAAGCCCAGCGGATTGGTGCCATAGAGCCGCTTGTTGCCGCCATGCGGGACGACATTGGCCATCGAATTGACCATCATCAGCGCGATCAGCCCGTCGCGGGCGAAGGGCTCGATGTCCGGCCAGAGGGCGCCGAAGTGATGCGAGTTGCGCACCGCCAGCAGCGCGATGCCATTGGTGCGCGCCTTGGCGACAAACAGGTCGCGCGCCGCGAGCAGCGCCGGCTGCGCAAAGCCATTGTTGCCGTCGACGCGAACGAACCCTGGCGCCACGTCCTCGACGATCGGCACAGCGGTGCCGTCGACCCACCCGGTGTCGAGCGACCCGAGATTTCCGGCGACGCGGAAGACGCCGTGGCTATGGGCACCATCGCCTTGGGCGAGCGCCATGTTCTCGGCAAGGATCGCCGCCACGTGCTCGCTGCAGCCATGCTTGCGGAAGATCGTCGCAAGAAGCTTGGTCAGCTCGCCATAGGATACTCGAACCGGCTCGGTCATTTGCCGATCCGCGGCCAGGTGTCGGAAAGCCGGTAGCCTTGCGGCCAGGGATCGGACGGGTCGAGCATTTCGGTGCGGCGGCCGCTGATCCAGGCCCGTCCGGAGATCGATGGGATGATCGCAGGCCTGCCGCCCAGCGTGGTATCGGCTTCGATCCGCCCCAGGAACTCGGAACCGATGATCGAGCGGGCGAGATAGCGGTCGCCGACCTGCATTTCTCCCCGAACGCGGAGCACGGCCATGCGGGCCGACGCTCCGGTGCCGGTCGGCGAGCGGTCGATCTTGCCGGGCTGGATGGCGACGGCATTGGCCGCCGTCAAGAGGCCATCGCGGCGCTCGAGCGGCGCGGCGATCTGGCAGAATGAAATGTGAGTCCAGTCGGGATTGGCCGGATGGGCGAAACCGAGCTGTTCGTTGGCCGCGCGGGTGATGCGGATGCCGGTCTCGGCAAGCTCGCGCGCCTCGTCTTCGGCGATCCGGAAGCCAAGCGCCGCCGCGTCGGCGATGACGAAGCTGTCGCCGCCATAGGCGGTGTCGACCGTGAGCGTGCCGACGCCCTCGACCTCGAGCGACACGCCGAGCCGGTCGACGAAGGACGGAACGTTGGTCACGGTGATCCGCTCGGCCTTGCCGTTCCGGCAGTGCGCCAAAACCTCGACCAGGCCGCCCGGTGCCTCGAGCGTCAGCCGTGTCTCGGGCTCAGTCATCGCCACGATGCCGGTGTCGAGCAAGACGGTGGCGACGCAGATCGAGTTCGATCCGGACATTGGCGGCGTGTCTTCGGGCTCCATGATGATGAAACCCATCTGGGCCCGGGGGCTCTTGGGCGGCACCAGCAGGTTGACGTGGCGGAAGACGCCGCCGCGCGGCTCGTTCAGCACGAAATTTCGCAGCGTCTGATCGCTGGCTATGAAGCGCGACTGCGCCCACAGGGTGTCGCCCGGTGGCGGTGCCACCCCGCCAACGATTACGTCGCCCACCTCGCCCTCGGCGTGGCAGGAGACGATCTCGATGGCCTGGCTCGACCTCACCGGATCACCTGCACCGGCTCACCCAGTACATCCCATTTCGGCGTGACGCCGAGGCCGGGCTTGTCCGAGGCCGTCATGAAACCGTTCTGGCGTTTCGGCGCGCCGTCGGCGATCGACACGGTGACATAGGAATTGAAGTCGGTGGCGGTAAAGCAGAAGCGTTCCGGCGTCGAGCGGGCGAGATGCGCGATGGTGGCGGTGACGATGTCGCCGCCCCAGGTGTCCTCGATTGTCATCGGGATGCCACTCGACATGCAGAGGTCGCGCATCTGGCGCGCCTTGGTCAATCCGCCGACCTTCGAGATCTTGAGGTTGATGACGTCGAAGGCGTCCTCGGCAATGCCTTTGACCAGATCGCCGACCGTGCCGATGTTCTCGTCGAGGACGAACGGCAAGGCAGTGCGCCGGCGGATCGAGACGCTCTCCTCGTAGCTGACGCAGGGCTGCTCGATGTAGACGTCGAGGTCGCGCACGGCGCTCACGACGCGCGCCGCATCCGCCTTGGTCCAGCCGGTGTTGGCATCGGCGACGAGGATGTCGGTCGGCTGCAGGATCGCCCGGCACGCCTTGATGCGGGCAATGTCGTCGCTGGCGTCACCGCCCACCTTGAGCTGGAACT
>JANXSI010000284.1 GCA_025352765.1 Devosia sp.
GCGTCGGCGCCCAGGTGTCGGGCACGGTCCAAACGCTGCCGGTCAAGCTCGGTGACACGGTCAAGGCCGGGGACCTCATCGCCCAGATCGATTCCACCAACCAGCAGAACGCCGTCAAGTCGGCCGAGGCCTCGCTCGCCAACATGCAGGCGCAACTCCTCGCCAAGCAGGCGGACCTGACCACCGCCCAAGCGGCGCTTGAGCGCGCGACGACGCTTGCAGGGCAAAAGCTCCTGTCGGACGCCGACCTGATGACGGCGCAGGCGGCGCTGGCGTCGGCCAAGGCGGCAATCGCCTCGCTCGATGCCCAGATCAGCCAGTCCCAACTCGCGGTCGACGATGCCAACCTCGCCCTCAAGCGCACCACGATCTCCGCCCCGATCGGCGGCACGATCGTCGCTGTCCTCGTGACCGCCGGCCAGAGCGTCAACGCCAACCAGAGTTCTCCCACGATCGTCAAGATCGCCGACCTCGACACCATGATCATCAAGGCCCAGATCTCGGAGGCCGACGTCACCAAAGTGGCACCGGGCCAGTCGGCGACGTTCACGATCCTCGGCGATCCCAGCACCAGGATTGCCGCAACGCTGCTGTCGGTCGAACCGGCGCCCGACGCGATCTCGACGGCGGATACCGGGCTCAGCACGTCCGACAACGCCATCTACTACAATGGCCTATTCACCGTCGCGAACGCCGATCACCGCCTGCGCATCGCCATGACCGCGCAGGTGACGATCACCATCAAGTCCGCCAAGGGCGTCCTGACCCTTCCCGCCTCCGTGCTCGGCACCCCGGACAGCAACGGGATCTACCACCTCGGCGTCTACGATAAATCGACCAGGCAGACCCGGACGGCAGATGTCGAGATCGGGCTCAACAACAACATCACTGCCGAGATCAAGAGCGGCCTCGCCGAAGGCGATCTTGTCGTCACCTCGGGCACGGTGAGTTCGTCGTCGACCGCCGCCTCGACCACCACCAGCGGCACGACAACCCGACGCGCGACGACCGGTTCGCTGTTCGGAGGCGCTCCCGGGGGAGCCCCGCCCGGAGGCGGCTGAGCCATGGCGACCCCGCTGATTTCCCTCCATGGGCTCACCCGGCGCTTCGCGACCGCCGGCGACAGTGTGACGGTGCTCGACGACGTCACGCTGGACATCGAGTCAGGCGAGATGATTGCCATCATTGGCGCCTCGGGCTCCGGCACGTCGACACTGATGAACATCCTCGGCTGCCTCGATCGGGCAAGCGAGGGCACCTACACCTTCGGCGGCCGCGACATCAGCCGGCTCGGGCCAGACGAACTCGCTGAGTTGCGGCGCGAGCATTTCGGCTTCATCTTCCAGCGCTACCAGCTCCTTGCCGACCTCAACGCCGTCGAAAACGCAGCCATGCCGGCGATCTACGCCGGCCTCGACAGCGGCAAGCGGACCCTCCGGGCCACCGAACTCCTTAAGCGGCTGGGCCTCGGCGATCGCCTGCGCAACCGTCCGGGCGCCCTCTCGGGCGGCCAGCAGCAGCGCGTCAGCGTGGCGCGCGCCCTCATGAACGGCGGCGAGGTGATCCTCGCGGACGAACCGACCGGCGCCCTCGACTCCAAGAGTGGCGCCGACCTGATGGCGCTGCTCAAGGAGCTTCACGCCGAAGGCCACACGATCATCATCGTCACTCACGACCCGCTGATCGCGGCGCAGACGAACCGCCAGATCGAGATCAGCGACGGCAAGATTGTCCGCGATACGGGCCGACAGACGCCGGCCGCTGAGTCCGTGCCCCCTGCGCCGCTCAAGCGTGGCGGCAATCCGCTGGTTCTGGTCGACCGCGGCGTCGAGGCCCTGCGCATCGCTCTCCGCTCGATGTTCGCGCACAAGCTCAGGACCTTCCTGACCATGCTGGGCATCATCATCGGCATCGCCTCGGTCGTGTCGGTGGTCGCCCTCGGTCAGGGCAGCCAGCAGGCGGTGCTCGAAAACATCGCCTCGATCGGCACCAACACCATCAACGTTTATCCTGGCACCGGTTTCGGCGATCGGACGCAGAGCCGGATCCGCACCCTCGTGCCGTCCGACGCCACCGCGATCGCCTCGCAAAGCTACGCCGACAGCGTGACGCCGCGCGTCTCGACCAGCCTTTCGGTCCTCTTCAACTCGGTGGCCGTCAACGCCCAGATCAGCGGCGTCGGCATGGACTATTTCCGTGTCAGCGGCACCACGTTGATGTCGGGAACCGGGTTCACCACCGCCAGCATCGACGATCGCGCCCAGGACGCCGTCATCGATACCAATGCCGTCTCGGCCCTGTTCAAGAACGGTGAAGACCCGATCGGCCAGGTCATTGTGCTCGGCAAGGTCCCGGTGCGGGTGGTCGGAGTCGTCAAGGTTGCCTCGACCTTCGGACCCGGCAATTCCAACCCCAGCATCTATATTCCCTACACCACTGCCATGGACCGCATTCTCGGCCAGCACTACCTCAGCCAGATCATCGTGCGCGTCGCCGACACGGCAGACATGGACGCAGCACAGGTCCAGATCGGCAATTTGCTCGCCCGACTGCACGGCAAGACGGACTTCTTCCTGCAGAACACCAACACCATCCGCGCCACCATCCAGTCCACCACCCAGACCCTGACGCTGCTCGTTTCTGCCATCGCCGTGATCTCGCTGATCGTGGGCGGCATCGGTGTCATGAACATCATGCTGGTGTCGGTTTCCGAGCGCACCCGCGAGATCGGCATCCGCATGGCGGTCGGGGCGCGGCGCGGCGACATCCTCAGGCAATTTCTGACCGAGGCGGTTCTCGTCTGCATTGTTGGCGGCTTTCTCGGCGTCTCGCTATCATTCGCCATCGGCTTCGGACTGAGCACCGTCATCTCGGTGGTCCGCCTCTCCTATTCGACGCTCTCGATCGTCGCCGCCCTGGCGTCCTCGACGCTGATCGGCGTCGTCTTCGGCTTCATGCCGGCGCGCTCGGCGGCGCGGCTCGATCCGGTCGAGGCCCTCGCCCGCGAATAGCTAGAACTTGCTGCGGTCGATGCCCTTTTGCACGACCGCACGCATCGCCGCGCGGGCCGCGTCGAGATTGCGGGTTTCGATCGCCTCGACGATCCCGCGATGGTCGGCGACGGACGCGGCGAGCTTGACCGGGTCGTTGGTGGGCGAGGCAACCTTGAGAATATCGAGTACCGCCACTTCGATCAGGGCCGAAATCGACCGGAAGAACGGGTTGCCAGCGGCTTCGGCGATGGCCAGATGCAGCCCGAGATCGGCGCTGATGAACTCGTCCGGACCGATGCCGGGCGCCGCGAGCCGCCGCATCCAGCCCCAGATCGCCTCGAGTTGTTGGGGCGTGTGCCGCAGCGCGGCGAGCGCGGCAGCTTCGGGCTCGAGCGCCATCCGCATCTCGCCCAGATGGATGAGGAAGTCCGGATCGAACCCGGTGCGGGCATGCCAGACCAGCACATCGGGATCAAAGAAATTCCAGGCGGCGCGCTCGCGCACCCGCGTGCCGATCCGCGCCTTCGCCTGCACCAGCCCCTTGGCCGCGAGGGTCTTGAGGGCCTCGCGCAGCACCGTGCGCGACACCCCGTAGGTTTCGGTCAGCTCGCCGTCGCCGGGAAGCAGGTTGCCGGGGGGCAACTGGCCCGAGACGATCGCAAGGCCGAGGGCGTCGACGACCCGTCCGGTGTGCGAACGGGGCGCCGCTGCGCTCTGGTAGCGCCGGGGCATGGGCTTGGCGGGCACGCGGCCACCTCCCCGGACGCGGCCCTACTCCTTGGTGCTCAGCTGCTGCACCCGCTCGAACGCCACGGCGATAATGATCGCCGCGCCGATGACGCAGCCCTGCCAGAAGGCGTTGATGCCCAGAAGGCCGAGGCTGTTGCGGATGACTTCGATGAGCGCCGCGCCGACCAGGGCGCCAATGGCCGTGCCGGCACCGCCAACGAGGCTTGCGCCGCCGATCACCGCCGCCGCGATCACCTGCAGCTCCATGCCGGCGCCGAGGTTGGTGGTCACCGCGCCGAGCCAGCCCGTGTAGATGATCCCGACGATCGCCGCAGACAGCGACGAGATCATGTAGACGGCGAGCTTGATGCGGCGGACCGGAATACCGGCCAGCGTCGCTGCATGCTCGTTGCCGCCGATGGCAAAGACATGCCGGCCGAAGCGGGTCCAGCGCAGCACGAAGCCGGTGATCACCGCAAGGATGACTGTGTAGATCACCGGGTTCGATATTCCCAACACCCAGGCGCCGCCGCCCAGCGACAGCAGCTTGTCGTGGTCGGGCCCGAATTGGAACACCGTCTGGTTGTTGGAGGCGATCATCGCAAGGCTTCGGGCGATCGACAGCATGCCCAGCGTCACGACGAACGGCGGAAAGCCCAGATAGGCGATCAGCACCCCGTTGAACGCCCCGACCAGGAGGCCCGTGCCAAGCGCCGCGAGAATGCCGATCTCGATGCTGAACCCGGCGTGCATCGTCACCGCGATCACCATCGAGCAGAGGCAAAGCACCGAGCCGACTGAAAGATCGATGCCGCCGGTGATGATGACGAAGGTCATGCCCAGCGCGATGATCGCGGTGAACGTGAAGTTGCGGGTGATGTTGTAGAGGTTCTGCTGGCCCAGAAACACGGGCTGGCGGATCGCTAGAAACACACAGGCGACGATGATGGCGACGAACACCCAGAAGGTCTGGCTGGTCAGCAAGGAGCTGAACCAGTTGTGCTGGCGCTTGTCGATGGTCTGTTCGAGAGTGACGGCCATGGTTACACCTGTTCGATCGCGCCGGTGATGAGACCGGTGACTTCTTCGGGCGAGCTTTTCGCGATGGGCTTGTCGGCAACCTTGCGGCCGCGCCGGAGCACGATCACTCGGTCCGCGACGGTAAAGACGTCGGGCATGCGGTGGCTGATCAGCACCACGGCGAGGCCCTGGTCGCGCAGCTGCCGGATGTGGTTGAGCACTTCGGCCACCTGTCGCACGGAAATCGCCGCCGTCGGCTCGTCCATCAGCACGATCTTGGCCTTGGCGAGCATGGTGCGGGCGATCGCCACGGCCTGCCGCTGGCCACCCGACATCTGCTTGATGATGTCACGCGGCCGCGTCTCGGACTTCAGTTCCTTGAACAGCTCGGCGGCCCGCTTGTACATGCCGGCATAGTCGAGAACGCTGAACGGCCCGACGCCGCGGCGCAGTTCGCGCCCGAGGAACACATTGGCCGCAGCGGTCAGATTGTTGCACAGCGCGAGGTCCTGGTGGACGATCTCGATGCCGTGGCGGCGGGCCTCGACGGGCTGATGCAGCACGATGTCCTTGCCGTCCATCTTCATGCTGCCAGAACTGGGCAGGAAGTTGCCGGCGATCATCTTGACCAGCGTCGACTTGCCGGCGCCGTTGTCGCCCATCAGGCCGATGACTTCCCCCGGCTCGATCGACAGCGAGATGTCGTTCACCGCCTGGATGGCGCCGAAGTGTTTGGAAATATTGTTCAGTTCGAGAACTGGCACGTCGCGTCTAGCCTCCCCTAGCTCGGTACGCACAACTGCCCGGACGGGACGCGGCAAGACCGAAAAGACATTTCAGGCTCCTCCTCCCCAGGTGAAACCTTGGCCGAACACTTCGCAAAGCCACATCTGAGCGTCAATTCATCAAACGCACTTAATAGTATGATTTTTGATTGACGAGCGTACATCAGTACGTTTAGCTCGCATCCGGAAGGCCGCAGGAGGCCATCGCACGCCAGAGAGGCGGTGGTGGAAAGCGCCGATCCATTCATTGGGAGGAACTACATGAAGAAAATGCTTTTGCTCGCCGCGGCGGCAACGCTTGCGCTGGCCGGCTCGGCCGTCGCGCAGGACAAGAAGCAGCTGGTCATCGTCGTGAAGGGTCTCGACAACCCCTTCTTCGAGGCGATCCACCAGGGCTGCGAAAAGTGGAACAGCGAGAACGCCTCGTCTGAGTACCAGTGCTTCTACACCGGCCCGGCGTCGACGTCGGATGAAGCCGGCGAAGCCCAGATCGTCGCCGACATGCTCGCCAAGCCGACCACCGTCGCCATGGCCATCTCGCCCTCGAACGCGCCGCTGATCGCCCAGACCATCAAGTCGGCAAACCCGTCGATCCCGATCATGACCGTTGACGCCGACCTCAGCAAGGAAGACGCCGCGCTCCGCAAGACCTATCTCGGTACCGACAACTACCTGATGGGCTTCAAGATCGGCGAGTACGTCAAGAAGGCGATCCCGGCCGGCGGCAAGGTTTGCACCATCGAAGGCAACCCGGCGGCCGACAACATCCTGCGTCGTGCGCAGGGCTTCCGTGACGCGCTCACCGGCACCAAGGACCTCAAGGCCCTCGCTGGCGAAGGCGGCTGGACCGAAGTTGCGGGCTGCCCGGTGTTCACCAACGACGACGGCGCCAAGGGCGTCCAGGCGATGACCGACATTCTCGCTGCCAACCCCGACCTGGTTGCTTTCGGCATCATGGGCGGCTGGCCGCTGTTCGGCGCCCCGCAGCCCTACCGCGACCTGTTCAAGCCCTATGCTGACAAGATCGCTGCCAACCAGTTCGCCATCGGCGCTGCCGATACGATCGGCGACGAAGTTGCCATCGCCAAGGAAGGTCTCGTGACCGCCCTCGTCGGTCAGCGCCCGTTCGAAATGGGCTACAAGGCGCCGAGCGTCATGATCAGCCTGATCAAGGGTGAGAAGGTCGAAGATCCGGTGTTCACCGGCCTCGACGAGTGCACCAAGGAAACCGCCGACACCTGCATCCAGAAGTAATCCTGGACGCATCGACACAGCCGAAGAGGCAGTTGAAGGGGCACGCTCAGCGTGCCCCTTCTCTTTTTCTCGGACAGAACCCCGGGCGGCCTTTGCCTCGCGCCACTAACATGTCAGTGTCCGCCCGCTTGAATAGGAGGACGACATGAGCACTTTGAAGACGCGTCGCGTAGGGCAGACCTCGCTCGAGATCACCGAACTGGGCTACGGCAGCGCCTCGATGGCCGCGCTGTTCAACGAAGTCCCCGACGACCAGGCCCGCGCCTCGGTCGGCGCCGCGCTCGACGGCGGAGTGAACTTTGTCGACACCGCCCCGCAATACGGCTTCGGCCGCGCCGAGCACCTCGTCGGCGACGCGCTGCGCGACCGGCGCGCCGGCGTCGTGCTCTCGACCAAGGTCGGCCGGCTGCTCAAGCCCTATCGCGGCACCGAAAAGGTGCGCGGCAACTGGGTAAAGCCCTTCCCGTTCGAGCAGGTCTACGACTATTCCTATGACGGCATCATGCGCTCGGTCGAAGACAGCCGGGCCCGCCTCGGGCTCGCCGACATCGAGATCCTGTTCGTCCACGACATCGGAGTGATGACACACGGCGAAGCGAAGAATGTCATCTACTGGAAGCAACTGGTGGAGAGCGGCTACCGCGCCCTGACCGAACTCAAGGCGTCGGGCGAGGTCAAGGCGATCGGCCTCGGCGTCAATGAGACGGCGGTCCTGATGGATGCCCTCGCGCTTGGTGACTGGGACGTCTTCCTGCTGGCCGGCCGCTACACCCTGCTCGACCAGACCTCACTCTCGCCGCTGCTCACCACCTGCGTCGAGCGCAAGACCTCGGTGATCGCTGCCGCGCCGTTCAACGGCGGGGCGCTCATGGGCACCGGCAAGTGGAACTACGACAGCGCCCCCGCACACATCATCAAGCGGGTCGCCGACCTCGAGGCCTTCTGCAAGGACCACAACGTGCCCATCGGCGCCGCGGCCCTGCAGTTCGCGCTCACCCATCCGGCCGTCTGCAGCGTCCTCACCGGACCGAAATCGCCGGCCGAAATGACGTCGACCCTGGCCTGGTGGAACACGCCGATCGCGCCGCAGTTCTGGACCGACCTTGCCGCCGCCAAGCTCGTCGCCCCGGGCACGCCGCTACCGGGTGGCAAGACCGCCTGACAGTCGCCGCAACCTGCAGCGTCGCGGCTCCGCGACGCTGGCACCTAAAGCCCCGTCGCGCCTTCGAGATAGTGCCGCCGGATACCGAACATCGCCTTGGCCGCCGCGATCTTGTCGAGGATTGCCGGATCGCGGGCGCGGTTGGTCCGCGTCCCGACGATCAGCACATTCTTGGGCGTATGCAGGTCCGAGATGAACTCGAAGACCTTCGTGCTGTAGCCGAAATACTCGAGAATCAGCGCGCGGATGCCGTCGGTCACCATCTCGGCCTGCCGCTCGACGAAGATGCCGTGCTTCATGAGGTAATCGAGCGGCGAACTCGCGGCGGCCGCCTCGATCTCGCGACGGATCTGCTTGTGGCAGCAGGGCGCCACGACGATGAGCTCGGCGCCGGCCGAAATGCCCTTGGCGATGGCATCGTCGGTGGCGGTATCGCAGGCATGGAGCGCGATGAGGACGCTGGCCCCGGTGCTGTCGAAGGCATCGATCGTCCCCTGCTCGAAGCTGAGCTGGGTGAGACCGGACTTCTCCGCGATGGCGTTGCAGAGCGCCACCAGGTCGGGCCGCATCTCGACCCCGACGACGCGCGCCTCCGACTTCAGCGTCGCCGCGAGATAATCGGCGACCGCAAAGGTGAGATAACCCTTGCCCGCCCCCATATCGACGACCTTGCCGAGCCGCGACGCCGGGATCGCCTTCAGCATCGGCCCCAGGATCTCGACGTAGCGGTTGATCTGCCTGAACTTGTCCTGGGCCGTCGGCAGCACCTTGCCGTCCTTGTCGGCAATGCCGAGCTCGCGCATCCACACCCGTCCGGCGGCCGGGATCGGACGCACCTTCTCGCGGTCGTGCGCCAGCGACACGGGCGCCGTCTGCGTTGCGCCGGCCTGCTTGAGCCGCACCGTCTTGCCGGTGAAATCGAGTGCCCAGTCGCCCGCCGTCGTCGACATCTGCGCCAGGTTGAACTCGCTGCCGATCAGCCCCTTGAGCTCGACCAGCGCATCCTCGAGCGGGTGGTTCTTGACAATGTCGCGGGTCTTGTAGTGCCAGGTGAAGCTGAGCTGCGGCACCCGCTTGACCAGTACCGGCTTGATGTCGACCGACTTCAGCGCCGGGTCCGTGCCGTCATAGGCGCGCAGTCCGAGCTTGACGAAGGCGCCGGCGCCGAACGCGGTTTCGAGCGCGGCGTAGAACTGGTCGGACTTGGAAAGCTGCGTGTCGATGATCGTGCATCCTGCGACTGGCGGAGCCCTGCATATAGGCCGCGTCCGGTCGCGGCGCCAGTCTGGCGCTATTGCAGCGTCTCGCCGCCCTTGCCGAGCACTTCCTTGACCTTGGAGTTGATCTGGTCGAGCGAGTAGGGCTTGGCGAGGAATTCGACGCTCTGGTCGTCGGCGATGTCCTGGCGGACATTTTCCTCGGCATAGCCTGAAACGAAGATCACCTTCAGCTTGGGCAGCATCTGGCGCACCTTGATCAGCAGCGCCGGCCCGTCCATTTCGGGCATCACCACGTCCGACACCATCAGGTCGATCTGCCCGCCGATATCCTCGAGCACCTCGAGCGCCTGCTCGCCGGAATCGGCCTCGAAGACCTCGTACCCGGTGGCCCTGAGCGCCCGCGCCGAGAAGGCCCGGACGTTGTCCTCGTCCTCGACCAGAAGGATCCGCTCGTGCCCGGTGAGGTCCTTGACCACCGCAACCGGGGCCTGGAGCTTGCTGACGGCCTCGCCTTCGACGGCCACGTGCCGCGGCAGGAAGATCTTGAACACCGTGCCCTTGCCCAGTTCGGACTCGGGATAGATGAAGCCGCCGGTCTGCTTGATGATGCCATAGACCGTCGACAGGCCGAGCCCGGTGCCCTTGCCCAGCTCCTTGGTCGAAAAGAACGGCTCGAAGATCTTTTCCATGACCTCGGGAGTCATGCCGGTTCCGGTATCCTCGACCTCGATCAGCACATAGTCGGCCGCCGGCATGCCGCGATAGCTCTGGCTCGCGGCCTCGCCCTCGCTGACATTGCACGTCCGGACGGTGATCGTCCCGCCATTGGGCATGGCGTCGCGCGCGTTGACCACGAGATTGACCACCACCTGCTCGAGCTGGACGAGGTCCGCCTTGATCGGCCAGATCCCCTGCCCGTGATCGACATGCAGCGTGATCTGCTCCCCGATCAGCCGCTTCAGCAGCACCGTCAGATCGTCGATGTTGGTCGGCACTTCGAGGATCTGTGGTCTGAGCGTCTGCCGGCGCGAGAACGCCAGGAGCTGTCGCGTCAGCCCGGCAGCCCGATTGGCGCTCTGCTTGATCGACATCAGGTCGGCAAAGCTCGGATCGCCCGGCTTGTGCTTGAGCAGCAGCAGGTCGGAAAAGCCGATAATGGCGGTCAGCACGTTGTTGAAATCATGCGCCACGCCACCGGCGAGCTGGCCGACGGCCTGCATCTTCTGGCCCTGCGCAAACTGCGCCTCGAGCTTGCGCTGCTCGGTCATGTCGAGCGCGTAGACGTTGACGCGTTCGGGCGACCCCTCGACCTCCTCGGAGATCGAGAAGTAGAGCCGCACGGCATGGTCGCCTTCGCGCGACAACTGGGCGTCGACCGGTTCGATCTCCGACATGTTGGCACCGGCGGCGGCGATGGCTTCGCCGAACGCACCGCGGCTTGCCTCCGACAGCAGCTCCGACATCGACACCCGATCGAGCGGCTTTTCGCTCCCCGACCAGCCGAAGATCCGGCTGAACGGCGCGTTGGTCCGGATGATCCGGCCATCCTTGTCGAGCGTTGCAATGGCAAACGGCGTGTCGTTGAAAAAGCGCGAGAAGCGCACTTCCGACGCGCGCAGCGCCTCTTCCTGCTCGACACCGCCGCGGCGGTCGAGGACCAGCGTGCGCGTTTCGCCCAGTTCGCCATCCGCCAGCCGGGCGGCACGATGCAGCAGCCGCACCGGCACCGAGGTGCCATTGCGCTTGACCAGGTCGATGTCGATGATCTCGGTGCCGATCTCGCCGTCGGCGCGGCCGCGCATCAACAGGCTCGCGCCGTCGCCGCGGATGATGTCGGCGAGCCG
>JANXSI010000290.1 GCA_025352765.1 Devosia sp.
ACCATCTATACCGAGGTGATGTTCATTCTCCTCAGCACTGGCGTGCTGCTGGCGCTGAAATACCGTTCCTATCTGGCGGCTGGCGGATTGGCGGCGCTGCTCTCGGCGACCCGCATCGTCGGCGTCATCATGGCGCTCGCCCTCCTGGTCCAGGCCTTCCTCGACCACCGTGCCGCTGGCCAGCCGCTCCGGACCTTCGTTCCGGCGGTGCTCAAGCGCCCCGATATCGTGCTTGGCCTCGTGCTCGCGCCGCTCGGCCTCGCGCTTTACATGCTGTTCCTCAACGCCTGGATCGGTGACGGGCTCGCCTTCCTCCACGTGCAGCGGGCCTGGGCGCGGTCCTATGGCAACCCGGTGATGTTCGTCTGGCAGGCGCTGAGCAACATGCCCAAGACCGGCTTCATCCCGACGGCGAGCCAGCAGCTGGCGGCGGCGGTGATCACCGGGTTCGTGCTGACCGGTGTGCTGGCGTGGCGCCGGCAATGGGCCGCCGCGAGCTTTGCGCTCATCTGCCTCGTCGTGCCGCTGTTCGGCGGCATGGCCTCGACGCTCCGCTTCACCGCCGCGCTGGCGCCGCTCGTGCTGCTCGCCTGCGAACTGCTCGGCACCTGGCGGATCGTGTTCGCCCTCAGCCTGCTAGGCTTCTTCGTCGCCGACTATTTCGTTGCGACCAACTGGATTTCGGGAGCGCTGAGCCTTGTCTGACCTCGCCGCTCCGCCGCCGTTCGTCATCTCGGCTCCCGGCCGCATCGCGCTCTACGGCGCCGCGGCACTCGTTGTCGCGATCGAACTGTTTGCCGGCTGGCAGGCGATCCATCCCAATGTCCCCGACACCTACCGCGCCTATTTCATCGACCGCACCACCACCTGCCTCGACCAGCCGGTGAGCGGCGACTATCTGTTCGGCACTGAAATCTCATTCTCGGACGGCGGACCGCTGATCAAGCCGCTGCGGGTCTGTGGCTGGGAGGGTCCGGTGGGCAATGGGCTCCACGCCGTGGGCGAGAGTTCGCGCCTGCGCTTTGCGCTGCCGGCGACCGCCCACAAGCTGACGCTGATGGTCGAACTGTCCGCCGTCGACATGGCCAAGAATGGCATGCCGGTCGAGCTGGTCGCCAACGGCACGACGTTGGGAACCGTCGAGGTCGAGCCCGGCACGCCGCAGCGTTTCACCCTGCCGATTCCGGACACTGTGCTCTCGGCGAACCATCGGCTCGAACTCGAGTTCCGATATCCCAAGGCGGTCCAGATCGATCCGCAGGATTCCAACACCCGCAAGCGCTCGATCAAGCTCAGTGCCGGCAGCATCACCGGCCAGAGCTGACGCGACTGAGCGCCGCCTCAGAAGTGTGGGTACTGCATCAGGCTCGCGAGGCGATACTCGCTGACGCTTTCGATGTCCTGGCCCTGCAGCGGGTATTTGTCGGCAAGGATGGCGGCATCGCGCTCGGCTTTGCGCGGCAGATCGTCGGGACGGGTGAGCGGCGCAGGCCGCTCGGCACCTGCCTGATCCTTGAACGTCAGAAAGTCGATGAGTCTGGACATCGTCGGCTCCTTCGCGTTGGGGCTGACGGCGGGAGCCCCACAAGGGAGGCACAGAGCCCCCGCCTCAGCTCGATCATGCTGCCTTACCCTATCGATCCAGTCGAGAATTCTGCTGCCAAAATCACGGCTGTTTGCAGCAATCCATTTCGGGCGGAAATCGGCGCTAGAGGAAGCGGACGGCGCCGATATGCGGCAGGTTGCGGTTGCGCTGCGCGTAGTCGATGCCGTAGCCGACGACGAAGCGGTCGGGGATTTCAAAGCCGATCCAGCGCGCCTTGACCTCGACCTCGCGGCGCGACGGCTTGTCGAGCAGCGCGCACACTTCCACCCGCTTGGGATGGCGGGTGCCGAGGATATCGAGCACATGGCTGAGCGTCCGCCCGGTGTCGACGATGTCCTCGACGACGAGAAGGTCGCGGCCTTCGATTTCGCCGCGCAGATCCTTGAGGATGCGGACCTCGCGGCTCGATTCGGTGGAATTGCCGTAGGACGAGACCTCGAGGAAATCGACCTCGACCGGTAGATCGAGCTCGCGCACCAGATCGGCGATGAAGATGAACGAACCGCGCAGCAGGCCGACGACGACCAGCTTTTCGGTGTCGGCAAAATGCTCGGAAATCTCGCGGGCGAGCGATTCGACCCGCGCCGCGATGGCCTTGGCCGAGATCATTTCGTCGATGGTGTAGGGCTTGGCGGAGGTCGGTGGGGTGGTCATGTGGGACTCGATGGTCTCGATGGACGCGGGTACCCAAGCCGTAGCGCGCGGCGCCGCCGATGCAAAGCCCGTCGCGCGATCTCGACATGGGCCACGAACCGCGCAATCCTCCCCCCGATGGCGCCGTCGATTTCCAAATATCGCAGCAAGCGGGACTTTTCCAAAAGCCCCGAGCCGGTGGGCGGGACGATCGCCGGCGACGGCAACCGCTTCGTCGTCCACAAGCACGCCGCCAGTTCCGACCACTATGACCTGCGGCTCGAGATCGGCGGAGTGCTGAAAAGCTGGGCGGTGCCGAAAGGCCCCTCGCTCAACCCGGCCGACAAGCGCTACGCCGCCGAGACCGAGGACCATCCGCTCGACTACATCGACTTCGAGGGCGTGATCCCCGAAGGCGAATATGGCGGCGGCCCGATGATCGTCTGGGACACCGGCACCTGGGCGCCGATGGGCGACATCGACGAGGCGCTCCGCACCGGCGACTTCAAATTCCGGTTGTGGGGCGAAAAGCTGAAGGGTGGCTGGATGCTGGTGCGCATCAAGCCCAAGCCCGGCCAGCGCGAGGAGGACAACCCGAGCTGGCTGTTCTTCAAGGAGCGCGACCCCTCGGCCGACAAGACCCTCGATATCCTCACGGCGCGCCCCGAGAGCGTCAAGACCGGCCGCCGCATCGAGGAACTGGTGGCGCCGCCGAAACCGCGGGCAAAGCCGGTGAAAGCCAGCACCCTGCACGGGGCGGTGGCCGGCCCCATGCCCGGCGAACTGCCGCCGCAGCTTGCGAGCTCTGCCGACGTGCCGCCCGCCGGCGACGGCTGGCTGCACGAGATCAAATTCGACGGCTATCGCACCATCGCGCGGGTCAGCGCCGGCGACGTGCAGCTGATCACCCGCAGCGGCATCGACTGGACCAGGCGCTATGGCGACCTGCCGCGCGCCTTCGCGGCGCTGCCGGTCAAATCGGCGATCATCGACGGCGAGATCGTCGTGCTCGACGACAAGGGCATCAGCCGCTTCGCCGGATTGCAGGATGCGCTGTCGAGCGGACCGGGGAACAGACTGGTGTTCTACGCCTTCGACCTGCTCTATCTCGACGGCATCGATTTGCGCGGCGTCGAACTCGAAAAGCGCAAGGCCGTGCTGGCGCAGCTGCTGGCGAGCCA